>NZ_QZFV01000135.1:0-21779 GCF_003600245.1 Amycolatopsis panacis | reverse complement strand
GAGGTCTGTGAAGGGACCCTTCACGGACTCTGAGTCTGTGAAGGGTCCCTTCACAGACCCGAAACCGGTCCGGCGCACGCCACGAGGTGGTCGCACACACCTCCGCATCGCCCACTGCCGGGTCCCCGACCAACTTTGCCGGGGCCCTGGACTCAATGGCTGTGAAGGGACCCTTCACAGCCATTGAGCGAGCCGCGCCCCGGGGCGACTTTCGCCGGTTACAGCGAGCTGATCAGCCGCTCCACCCGCTCGTCGACGGACCGGAACGGGTCCTTGCACAGCACGGTGCGCTGGGCCTGGTCGTTCAGCTTGAGGTGCACCCAGTCCACGGTGAAGTCCCGCCCGGCGGCCTGCGCGGCGGCGATGAAGTCGCCGCGCAGCTTCGCGCGGGTGGTCTGGGGCGGGGTGTCCTTGGCGACCTCGATCTCGCCGTCGTCGGTGACCCGCTGGACCAGTCCCTTGCGCTGCAGCAGGTCGAACACGCCCCGGCCGCGGCGGATGTCGTGGTAGGCCAGGTCGATCTGCGCCACCCGCGGGCTGGACAGGTCGAGGTCGTGCTTGGCGCGGTAGCGCTCCACCAGCCGGTGCTTGATCGCCCAGTCGATCTCGGTGTCGATCTTGCTGAAGTCCTGCACCTCGACCGCTTCCAGCGCGCGGCCCCACAGTTCCACGACCCGTTCGTTGGCCGGGGTGGAGCCGTTCTCCTTGAGGTGGGCCACGGCGCGGGCGTGGTACTCGCGCTGGATGTCCAGCGCCGAGGCCTCCCGCCCGCCGGCGAGACGGACCTGGCGGCGGCCGGTGAGATCGTGGCTGATCTCGCGGATCGCGCGGATCGGGTTGTCCAGGGTGAAGTCCCGGAACTGCACGCCGGCCTCGATCATCTCCAGCACCAGGTTCGCGGAGCCGATCTTGAGCATGGTGGTCGGCTCGGCCATGTTGGAGTCGCCGACGATCACGTGCAGCCGCCGGTAGCGCTCGGCGTCCGCGTGCGGTTCGTCGCGGGTGTTGATGATCGGCCGCGAGCGGGTGGTGGCGCTGGAGACGCCCTCCCAGATGTGCTCGGCGCGCTGCGACAGGCAGTACACCGCCCCGCGCGGGGTCTGCAGCACCTTGCCGGCGCCGCAGATCAGCTGTCGGGTGACCAGGAACGGCAGCAGCACGTCGGCGATCCGGGAGAACTCCCCGGCCCGGGTGACCAGGTAGTTCTCGTGGCAGCCGTAGGAGTTGCCGGCCGAGTCGGTGTTGTTCTTGAACAGGAAGATGTCCCCGCCGATGCCCTCGTCCGCGAGCCGCCGCTCGGCGTCGGTGAGCAGGTCCTCCAGGATCCGTTCGCCGGCCTTGTCGTGGGTGACCAGCTGGGTCAGGTCGTCGCATTCCGCGGTCGCGTACTCCGGGTGCGAGCCCACGTCGAGGTAGAGGCGGGAGCCGTTGGAGAGGAACACGTTCGACGAGCGTCCCCAGGAGACGACCCGCCGGAACAGGTAGCGCGCGACCTCGTCCGGGGAGAGCCTGCGCTGGCCGTGGAAGGTGCACGTGACCCCGAACTCGGTCTCGATGCCAAAGATCCGCCGCTGCATTCCCCCAGAGTAGGCGCTGAACCCCGGTGGAAGGTGCGCCGTTCGGGCGTCGACACGCGGTCGGTACGTTGCGTGGGGTGAGAAAGTGCCCGAAACTGGTCGCCATGGGCGATCCGGACCCGCTGCCGCGCCCCCGCCCCGCCTCCCCGCTGCACCGCTTCGGTGAGGCGTTTCGCCAGGTGGGAGCCCATGACCGGGAGCTGGTGCGGCGAAGCGCGGCCCTGCCGCGGACCGGTGCCGACGACCTGCTGACGCTGCTGTCGCGGAGTGCGGACAAATCGCGGCTGTGGTGGGGCGTGGCGGCCGTGCTCGCGGTCCGCAAGGGCCCTGCCCGGAAGGGTGCGCTGCGCGGGATCGCGGCGGTCGCCGGGGCGAGCGCGGTGGCGAATCTGGTGGGCAAACCGCTGTTCCCCCGTCGCCGTCCGGCCGCGCACGAGGTGCCCGGGCATCGCCGGCTGCGCCGCCCGCCCACGTCCTCGTCGTTCCCGTCCGGGCATGCCGCGTCGGCGGCCGCGTTCGCCACTGCCGTGGCGATGGAGTCCCCACGCGCCGGGCTCGCGCTGTTCCCGCTGGCCGGGCTGGTGGCGTACTCCCGCGTGCACACCGGGGTGCACTGGCCCAGCGACGTCGGTGCCGGGCTGGTCATCGGCGCGGCGGCGGCCACGCTGACCCGGCACTGGTGGCCGTTGCGCCCCGAGATGCGTGCCCGCACCGCGCATCAGGCGGAGGCGCCGCTGATGGTCGACGGCGAGGACATGCTCGCGCTGGTCAACCCGCGTTCCGGGATCGACGGCCAGGACCCGACCGAGGACGTCCGCTACGCCTGGCCCAAGGCCGTCCTGCGGTATCCGGATCCCGGGCGTGACCTGCGTGATCAGCTGGCCGAGGAGATCGACGCGCACGGCGGTGTCCGCGCGCTCGGCGTGGCCGGCGGCGACGGCACCGTCGCGTCGGTCGCGTCGCTCGCCGCCGAACGGGGGCTCCCGCTCGCGCTCATTCCCACCGGCACCCTCAACCACTTCGCCCGCGACGTCGGTGTCCGCTCGATGCCGGACGCGGACGAGGCCACCGAGGGCGGCCACGCGGTCGGGATCGATCTCGGCGAGGTCGAGATCAGCGGCGCAGGCGGGCCGGGGCACCGCTGGTTCGTGAACACCGCGAGTCTCGGCGGCTACCCGGAAATGGTGCGGATGCGGGAGAAACTCCAGGAAAAGCATCCGAAATGGCCGTCCGCCGCGATCGCGCTCGCCCGGGTGCTGCGCCGGGCCAAGCCGCTGCACGCGGAGCTGAACGGTGAGACCGTAGCGTTCTGGCTGCTCTTCGTCGGCAACGGCACGTACGCCCCCAAGGGCTTCGCCCCGTCCCGGCGGCCCGCCCTGGACACCGGTCTGCTCGATGTGCGCTATCTGCGTGCGGATGTGCCGTATTCGCGGGCGCGGTTCCTGCTCGCGATGCTCACCGGCAGCCTGCACGCCAGCCACGTCTACCGGCAGCGCGATCTGCCGGAACTGCACGTCCGGCTGCACGACGGGCACCGCCGCGTCGCCACTGACGGCGAGGTCGGCCCGCTCGGGCGGGAATTCCGTTTCCGGTCCCGGCCCAGCGCGTTGACCATCTACCGCAACCCGGATCCGGCCGGGTGATTCCTCACCGCGGTTGACCGGTCCTTTACCCGCTCTCAACGAATCCACAGCGCCGCGTTCCTAACCTGATCTTCGAGGCGCGGGCGATCCTGCCCGCGCCCGATTTTCGTGGCAGGGGCTCGAGCGTGCGTTTCCTTTCCCGTGGCGGTCGCGGCTGCCCGGCTGCGGCGGTCCGGTGATGGTCCTGCGGGGCGTGGACCCGGTCCTGCCGCCCTCGGTCACCTCGCAGGCCCGTGATCTCGGCCCGCTCGAATCGCCGTTGATCTGGCTGACCGCGGCGGGCGCGGCGGTGGCCGTGCTGGCGGTGACCATCGCGCTCGCGCACCATCGCCGGTTCCGCCGCTGGGGGATCACCGGTACCGCGGTGCTGGTCCTGATCGCCGTGATCACCGCGGTCAACACCTACGTCGGCTACGTGCGTACCCCGTCCGACCTCGGGCGGCTGCTGGAACGAAGCGGCGACGCCGCCTCGGCCGCGGGCAGCCTGCTCACCGGGGACAGCGACGACGGCTCCGGCCCCACCCAGGCCGTCGCTGGCAAGGCGCCGGCCGGCCAGAGCGGCGAACGGACCGAGGTGCTGAGCCTGCCCGACCCGGCGCACGCGGTGCCCTCCGGCGACAACTACGTGATCCTCCCGCCCGGCTACTCCGATCCGGCGCAGGCCCACCGCCGCTACCCCGTCGTCTATCTCATCCACGGCTACCCCTTCGGCGGCCCCACCGACTGGCTGACCTCCGGCGACGCCCCGGGCACCCTCCGCAGCCTGGAGGAAGCCCACGTCATCGAGCCGATGATCGTGGTCAGCGTCGACCTGACCGCCGGCCAGCCCAGCGTCGACTGGGAATGCCTGAACGTGCCCGGGGGGCCACAGCTGGAGACCTACCTGGCGCAGACCATCGTCAAAGGCGTCGACCAGCGCTACCGCACACTGCCCGACCGCGGCCACCGCGCCCTCGGCGGCATGTCCGGCGGCGGCTTCGGGGCGCTCAACATCGGCCTGCACCGCCTCGGCGAATTCGGCACCCTGCTGATCGCCCTGCCCTACGACGACCTCAACGACTCCGTGGGCATCCTGAACGGCAATCAGGCCGCGATCGCGGCGAACACGCCCCGCAAGTACCTGCAGACCATGCCGTTCCCGCAGCCGATCTCGGTGATGCTCGCCGTCGGCACGGGTGCCCCCACCGACGTGGCCACCGCACGCCGCATCGCCGGGGACTTTCACCGCCGCGGCCAGAACGCCGTCGTGCACGCCGAACACGGGTTCAACCACACTTGGCACACCGCCCGCGCCACACTGCCGTACCTGCTGGCCTTCGCCGACCAGAATTTCCGCGCCGCTCCCAAGACTTCCTGAACGGCCCCGGGAAAGAATTTCCGCCGGAGGTGTCCGTCCCGGCGCCCGCCGTTCGTGGTGAGGTCGTACGGCCACCCGGGCCACACGCGACCTGCAAGGGAGCCCGACAGAAGTACCTGCTGCTGGTGCACGCCTCCGCGCTCGAAGACAACGCCAGCCCGGTCGGCCGCGAACCGGCCGATTGGATCGCCTACGACAAGGAGGTCCGCGACGCCGGCGTGGTCGTCTCCGGCGAATCGCTCGCCGACCTCGTCACCGCCGAACCGCTCTTACGCGACTACCACCCGTACGCCATGGCCCGCGCCGACCTGCTCGAACGCCTCGGCCGCCGCACCGAAGCCGCCGACGCCTGCCGTCACGCACTGGCCTCGGCCCGCATCGAGGCGGAACGAACCTTCGTCCACCGCAGGCTCACCGCCCTCGACGGACCGACGACCGCCCGCTGAATACCAGCCGGTGTTTCCGAAACAACACCATGCACAAAAGGAGCCGTTCGCACCCACTTACTACTGCATTCCGGGGGTCTTTACCGGCGATTCCTTGAGCCGCCGACGAATTCCGAACTAGTGTCTTCCAGTGCGCGCATCCGCGCGGCACAAACGGCACATTCCGGAGGTCTCGGTGAAATTTGTCCGCCTGGTCAAGAACGTTCTGCCCACCAAGAGTCTCAAGGCCTACGCCTGGTACAACTGGCTCTGACCAGAGCAGATCCGATCAGGGGTGGCGGCGTCCGCGCCGCCACCCCGCGCGGAGAGAAGGAGCTCCGGTGACCGTTCCCACCCGCAGTGAAAACGAACGAGCAGTCATTTTCAACCCACGAATGCACGAACTTCTCGACCGATTCCGCGGACAAGCCCTCTTCCGCCTGGAACCGGACACCGTCGGCATCGCCGGCGCCGCATTGATGGATTCCGTGCTGCGCAGCCGACCCGCCGGAGCCGACGAACGCCCGACCTTCCAACCGGTCCTCGGCCGCCCGATCACCCGAACCCAATCCGCCACCCTGATGCGAGCCCTCGGCGCGGACGTCCGCACCGCACTCGACAAACCCCTCGGCACCCCCGACCTCACCGGCACCTGGCCCCGAACACCGCACCACTACCTGCGCGAACTCGTCTTCGGCCCGGAACGACCCGCCCTGCGAGCCCTCACCGACCGCCGCCTCGAACTCACCCCGAAATTCACCTGGGCAGCCGTCGTCGCAGCAGCCGCGCTCCGCCCCGGACCTCGCCACCGCACCGCACTGTCCACTTTGGCCACCACCGTGCAGAAGGCCGACACCTACACCGAACGCCGCTTCGCCCTCTACCTCTACCGCCGCATGGCCGCACCGATCTGCTTCACCGTCGCCGCCCTCGTCACCAACGCCCTCTGGCTCGCCGCCCCCCTCGACGACGACACCCCCACCGAACACATCCTGCACGAAACCCTCCGGCTGCTCCCACCCTCCTGGAACATCCTCCGCCGGCACTCCCCCGAATTCCCGCCCCTGTCCCCCCACCTCCGACCGGACGACGACCTCCTCCTACTCCCCCTGCTCAGCCACCGCGACCCGGCCCACTGGCACAACCCCGACGACTACCGACCGGCCCGCTGGCGCCACCTCGACCCCGACGACCACCCCGGCTACCTGCCCTTCGGCCACGCCGGCGAGCGCTGCTGGGGCAGGCACCTCGTCCTCCCGCTGGCCACCCGCTTGCTCGATCTCGCCCGCCGCGACCGGCTCACCATCGACCCCCGCCAGACCCGCGCCCGCGTCCACCTCCACGGACTCCTCGAAGTATCCGACGTCCACGTCACCCGCCAACCCGGATAGCGAAAGAGGGGCCGCCCGCACCCGCGGACGACCCCTCTTTCGCAGCACACCACGATCACTCCGGCGCGGCGCCACCCTCCGGCGCATCACCGTCGTCGGCAGCCCCATCCTCCTGCGGCGCCGGCAACAACGCCTCCAGCGCCGCCCCGGACAACCGCCGGAACGCCCGCCGCGGCCGCGCCCGGTCCAGGACCGCCACCTCCAGCTTGATCTGATCCGCCTCCGCCGCCGCACCATTCCCGTTCGACGAAGTCGCACTCGCCCGCAACCCCTCGATCGCGGTCGCCAGCGCCACCGGCAGCTCATGCCCGGGATCCACCGAATCCTTCAGCTTCGCGCTGATCGGCTCCGTCTGACCACCCATCACCACGAACGGCGACTCATCGAAAATCGACCCGTCGAACGTCAACCGGTACAGCTGATCCTCCGCCGCGGTCGCCCCCACCTCCGCCACGCACACCTCCACCTCGAACGGCTTCAGCTGCTCGGTGAAGATACTGCCCAGCGACGCCGCGTACGCATTCGCCAGCGCCCGCGCACTCACATCCCGCCGGTCGTACTGATACCCCTTCAAATCCGCATGCCGGATCCCCGCCACCCGCAGATTCTCGAACTCCGAATACCGGCCCACCGCGGCGAACCCGATCCGGTCATAGATCTCCGACACCTTGTGCAAGGTCGCCGACGGATTCTCCGCCACGAACAGCACCCCGCCGGAATACTTCAACACCACCACACTCCGGCCACGCGAAATCCCCTTCCGCGCCAGCTCGGAACGCTCCCGCATCAACTGCTCGGGAGAGGCATACAACGGCATCGTCACGGTGTCGGCTCCACGTTCTCCGGCGTACCGGCGCTCGAATGATCAGCGTGCAGGAACATCAGCGGCCTCACACCGGCCGGTGGTGATTACGCTCGGCCCGGCCGGCCACCACCGCCTCCGCCACCACCGCGGTCCGCTCCGCGGGCACCTGCACCGCACCCTGCTCCGCGGTGATCGTGATGACACTCGGGAAAATCCGCCGCACCAGATCCGGCCCGCCACTCGCGGTGTCGTCATCCGCCGCGTCGTACAACGCCTCCACCGCGGTCCGCACCGCCGCTTCCTCGTCCGCATCCGGGTCGTACAGCTTCTTCAACGCCGACTTCGCGAACAGCGAACCCGACCCGACCCCCGCGAACCCGGCGTTCTCCTCATACCGGCCACCCGCCGGGTCATACGACACGATCCGGCCCGCATGCTTCGCGTCCTCGGCCTCCAAGTCGTACCCCACGAACAACGGCACCACGGCCAGCCCCGCCATCGCCATCTCCAGATTGGCCTTCACCATCCCGGCCAGCTTGTTCGTCTTGCCGTCCAGCGACAGCGACACACCCTCGATCTTCTCGTAGTGCGCCAGCTCCACCGCGTACAACCGGACCATCTCCACGGCCAGCCCCGCCGTACCGGCGATACCCACCGCCGAATACTCGTCGGTGACGTGCACCTTCTCGATGTCCCGGCTCGCGATCAGATTCCCCGACGTCGCCCGCCGGTCACCCGCGATCAGCACCCCGCCCGCGAACGTCAGCGCCACGATCGTCGTCCCGTGCGGCACATCCAGCCCCGCACCCGCCGGCACCCGCCGCGCCGGCAGCAACTCCGGCGCGGCCACCCGCAGGAAATCCGCGAACGACGACGAAGCCGGCGAGAAGTACGCCGACGGCAGGCCAGGCCCGGAAAAACCCGCCCCAGCGGAGGTGTTGTCCATACGTGCTCTGGTTCCCATCTCTCCCGTGGTCCCGCACCGCCGGCACCCTCAGGGCACCGGCGGCACCGGGCTTGCCTCCCACCCCGCGGCACCGGCCCCACTCCGGACCCGGCACCACGGGCCGCGGCTACTCGCCGCCCTTCTGCACGTACGCGCGAACGAAGTCCTCGGCGTTCTCCTCCAGCACGCCGTCGATCTCGTCCAGGATCGTGTCCACGTCCTCGCCGAGCTTCTCGCGCCGCTCCTGACCGGCAGCGGCCGCGTCGTCCTCAGGGCCGCTCTCGTAGCCGCTGTCATAGCCTTCGTCGTCGCTGTGCTTGTCGACTCGCTCTTGCGCCATGTCGCCTCCCTGGTGTGGCCACTGGACCTAAGCCTACCCAGCAGGACCGACAATCGGCGCCCCCCGCGCCCGGCCCGCCCCGGTTTCGGCCTAGTCCGAACCGGTGATCGCCTCGACCAGCTCCTCCGCCGTCGCCGAAGCGTCCAGCAACCTCCCCACATGCGCCTTCGTCCCCCGCAACGGCTCCAGCGTCGGAATCCGCACCAGAGACTCCCGGCCCACATCGAAAATCACCGAATCCCACGAGGCCGCCGCAATCGAAGCCGCATACTTCTCCAGCGCCCGCCCCCGGAAATACGCCCGGGTATCCGACGGCGGCGTGGTCACCGCCGCCCGCACCTGCTCCTCGGTCACCAGCCGCTTCATCGAACCCCGCGCGACCAGCCGGTTGTACAGTCCCTTCGCCAGCCGCACGTCCGAATACTGCAGATCCACCAGCCGCAACCGCGGCGCACCCCAGCCCAGCCCGTCCCGCTCCCGGAACCCCTCCAGCAACCGCAGCTTCGCCGGCCAGTCCAGCCGATCCGCACACTCCGCCGGATCCCGCGACAACGCGTCCAGCACCTCACCCCAGACCCGCAGGACCTCCTTGCCCGCCTCGTCCGCGCCGATCCGCTCCAGATTCGCCGTCACCACCTCGTGATAGGCGTACTGCAGGTCCAACCCGGTGAACTTCTTCCCGTTCGCCAGCTCCACCTTCACCTTCAACGCCGGATCGTGACTGATCCGGTGCACCGCCCGCACCGGCTCGTCCAGCTTCAGATCGTCGAACCGGATCCCCGCCTCGATCAGATCCAGCACCAGCGCCGTCGTCCCGACCTTCAGATAGGTCGAATACTCCGCCAGGTTCGCATCCCCCACGATCACATGCAGCCGCCGGTACTTGTCCGCATCCGCGTGCGGCTCGTCCCGAGTGTTGATGATCCCGCGCTTGAGCGTGGTCTCCAGCCCGACCTCGACCTCGATGTAATCCGCCCGCTGCGAGAGCTGGAACCCCGCCTCCTCGCTCTGCTGCCCGATCCCCACCCGGCCCGACCCGCACATCACCTGCCGCGACGCGAAGAACGGCGTCAACCCGGCGATCACCGCCGTGAACGGCGTCGACCGCGCCATCAGATAGTTCTCGTGCGTCCCGTAACTGGCGCCCTTGCCGTCCACGTTGTTCTTGTACAACTGCAACGGCGGCTGCCCGGGCACGGTGGCCGCCTTCAACGCGGCCTCCTCCATCACCCGCTCGCCCGCCTTGTCCCAGATCACCGCGTCCCGCGCGTTCGTGACCTCCGGCGCCGAATACTCCGGATGCGCATGGTCCACATACAACCGCGCACCGTTGGTCAGGATGACGTTCGCCGCCCCCAGATCCTCCACGTCCGGATCGTGCCCCGGCCCGCCCGGACCGCTCAGATCGAACCCGCGCGCATCCCGCAGCGGCGACTCGACCTCGTAATCCCAGCGCGCCCGGCGCGCCCGCGGAATCTCCGCCGCGGCCGCGTAGGCCAGCACCACCTGGGTCGAGGTGAGCACCGGGTTCGCCGTGGCATCCCCGGGCACGGCGATGCCGTATTCGACTTCGGTTCCCATGATCCGACGCATGTCCTCCACCCTACGGGGTGGCCGCGTGCGACGATGCCCCCATGCCAGGCAGTGACGAACTCGTTGCCCTCTATGACCAGCACGGCCACGTGACCGGTCAAGCCCTCCGCTCCCGCGTCCGCGCCGAAGGCCTCTGGCACGCGGCCGGCGTCGTACTCGTCCGATCAGGCGACGGCCGGTCGGTGTACGTGCACCTGCGCACCGCCGGCAAGGACATCTTCCCCACCACCTGGGACTGCTGGGCAGGCGGAATCGTCGCCGCGCGCGAAACCCCGGCCGCCTGCGCCCGCCGCGAACTCGCCGAAGAACTCGGCATCCACGGAGTGGAACCCGTGCCCCTGTTCACCCACGTCTACGACGAAGGCACCATCCACTGCCACAACTTCGCCTACGAAGTCCGCTGGGACGGCCCGATCCACCACCAGCCCGAGGAAATCGCCGAAGGCCACTGGCTGCCCCTGGACCGGCTGCGCGCCTGGATCGACGACCCCGCCCGCCCCTTCATCCCCGACGGCCGCACGGGCATCCAGGAATGGTTCCGCCGCTACGGCTGAACCGACGCAACCCCAGCCAGCCTCGCCGCGAGCTTCGGCACCAGCCGCTTCGCCGCATCCTGCGCCCGCGCCGGCGTACTCGCCGCCACGCTCAACGCCGACACCACATTTCCCTTGGCCAGCAACACCGAACACGTCGCACCCTCGCACCACGCCCGCTGCGCCGCCACCCCCTCCGCGACCGGCAACGACACGACCACACCGCCACACTTCGCACCCGACACCACCGCCGCACCCACCCGATCCGGGTAAGACGTCACCTCGTTCGTCAGCACCGAACCACTCGGATACACCCAGCTCGCCGACTGCCGCACGCCGGCGGCAAGCCCGCCGAGACACCCGGAAACCCGGCCACCACCGGGCCGCACACCTTCCTCGGCAACGTCCTCATCGGACAGCACCACCGCCCGCGGATCGACCGCCACCCGCGACGGCGTCGCGACCGAGGTTGACGGACGCACCGGGGCACTGCTCGTCTCCGGAGCAGGCGAAGGATCGTCGTAATAGGTCTCGAGATTGTTCGGCCGGTTCCCGCAGCCGGCCAGAGTCAGCGCCCCCAGCCCGACCAGAACGGCCACCGCCGGAACCTGCCGATGACGCACCCAGACCCCTCCGCACGCTCCGCGGCCGGGCCACCCCCGGGCGCGCAATGCGCCCGAGAGTAGTGCAGCAGATCAATTCCACCGAAGGTGGGACCGCTGCGCCCAATACTCCCGCGAATCCTCCGCCAACCCCGGCAACGCGGCCAGCCCCGCACGCGGCACCCGCACCGCCGCCAGGTTCGCCCTCAGCTGCGCTGGACTCGACGGCCCGAGCACCGCCACCGACGCCCACTCCTGCGCGAGCACCGCGGCCACCGCCACCGCATCCGGCCCCACCCCGTACTCGGCCGCCAGCCGGCGCACCGGCTCCGGCGCTTCCACCGCGAGCCGCCCGTTCGCCAGAGTTTCCTTCACCAGCACGCGGTTCCCCGCCGCCCGGGCCTCCGCCAGCGCGGCTCCGGCGGACGGTTCGAGCACGTTCCAAGTGGACTGCACCGCCGAAAACACCGGCTGCCCACCCACTTCCAGCTCGAACGCCCGGCGCACCGCATCCGCCTGCGCCGGCCCGGACGTGGAGAAGCCGACCTCGACGCCCGCCGCGGAAAGCCCGGCGAGCGCGTCGAGCAACGGCCGATCTGTGAACAGTGGACTGTCCACAGTGAGCGAATGAACCTGGTAAAGACCGACCTGTCCGCCGAGCAGCTCCCGGGTCCGCGCCCACTGCTCGGTAAACCGCGCCAGGCTGTGCTCTTTGACCTCGTGCACTTCGGCGTCCAGCCGCCAGTCCCCGACGTAGCGGTAACCCCATTTGCTGGACACGAAGATGTCCTGATGCCCGCGCGCCGCGAGCCAGTCGCCGAGGAACTCTTCGGAGCGCCCGTAGGACCTCGCGACATCGACCCAGCGCACCCCGGCCCGGTACGCCTCGTCGAGCACGGCGTGGGTCGCTGCTCGCATCGCGGCTACGTCCCGCTCCGGCGGCAGGTCGCGGCCCAGGTTGAGATAGGCCGGACGGCCGAGCGCGGCCAGTCCCACCGCGATGCGCTCCATCAGGATCTCCTTGTCGGTGCGGTCTTTTGTTTGTGCAGGCAGTGAAATCGTTTACTCATCGCCTGCGGTATAGGGCGTTATACACCTTGTTGGTGGCGGAGAATGGCCAGCCATTGGCTGGAGTTCTGGGCTTGCCGGTGAAGTTTTTCGAGGCGGGCGGCGGGGGCTCGGACGTAGCCTTTGCCGAAGACCGGGGCGATCTGGCGGAGGCTGGCGCCTTCTTCGCGGGCGGCGAGCAGTGCCCAGTCGGAGGCGTCCGCGCAGGCGGCGGAGGCGCGGCGGAGTTCGCCCAGCAGCTCGATGAGGTCGGTGGCGTTCAGCTCCCCCGCCCGGAGGGCCGCGGCCGTGGTTTCCAGCCAGGCAAGGATGTCGGCTTCGGTGACCGGTGGACGTGGCCGTGCGTCATCAGTGCTCACAGCATCGGAGTATAGGACGTTATACGCCGTCCTCCGATCAGGCTTCCCAGACAGGGCCCGAAATTCGCAGGGTGATTTACCTCACAACACGGTTCGAGGGCCTGCCGGACGACGCCGGCAGGCCCTCGAACGCGGGTGTCCTACAGGTACTGACCGGTGTTCGTGGCAGTGTCGATCGCCCGCCCCGATTCCTGGTTCTTCCCGGTGACGAGGGTGCGGATGTAGACGATCCGCTCCCCCTTCTTGCCGGAGATCCGGGCCCAGTCGTCCGGGTTGGTGGTGTTGGGCAGGTCCTCGTTCTCCGCGAACTCGTCCACGATCGCGTCCAGCAGGTGCTGCACGCGCAAGCCGGGCTGCTGGGTCTCCAGCACCGACTTGATCGCCGACTTCTTCGCCCGGTCCACGATGTTCTGGATCATCGCGCCCGAGTTGAAGTCGCGGAAGTAGAGCACTTCCTTGTCCCCGTTGGCATAGGTGACCTCGAGGAACCGGTTCTCGTCGCTCTCCTCGTACATTCGCTCCACGGTGTGCTGGATCATCGCGTCGAAGGTGGCCTTCTGGTCCCCGCCGAACTCGGCGAGGTCGTCGGCGTGGACCGGCAGGCCTTCGGCGAGGTACTTGGAGAAGATGTCCTTGGCACCCTCCGCGTCCGGCCGTTCGATCTTGATCTTCACGTCCAGCCTGCCGGGCCGCAGGATCGCCGGGTCGATCATGTCCTCGCGGTTGGAGGCGCCGATGACGATGACGTTCTCCAGACCCTCGACCCCGTCGATCTCCGAGAGCAGCTGCGGCACGATGGTGGTCTCCACATCGGAGGACACGCCCGAACCGCGGGTGCGGAAAATCGAGTCCATCTCGTCGAAGAACACGATCACCGGGGTGCCCTCGGAGGCCTTTTCCCTGGCCCGCTGGAAGATCAGCCGGATCGAGCGCTCGGTCTCGCCGACGAACTTGTTCAGCAGCTCCGGGCCCTTGATGTTGAGGAAGTAGGACTTGCCGTCCTCCTCCTCGCCGCGGGCCTGCGCGACCTTCTTGGCCAGGGAGTTCGCCACCGCCTTGGCGATCAGCGTCTTCCCGCAGCCCGGCGGGCCGTAGAGCAGCACGCCCTTGGGCGGGCGCAACTGGTACTGCTGGTAGAGGTCGGCGTGCAGGAACGGCAGTTCCACCGCGTCGCGGATCTGCTCGATCTGCCGGGACAGGCCGCCGATGTCCTCGTAGCGGACGTCCGGCACCTCCTCCAGCACGAGGTCCTCGACCTCGGCCTTCGGCACCCGCTCGTAGGCGTAGCCCGCCTTTGAGTCGACCAGCAGCGAGTCACCGGGTTTGAGGGTCTGCCCGGCCAGCGGATCGGCCAGCAGCACCACCCGTTCCTCGTCCGCGTGCCCGACCACGAGCGCCCGCGGGCTGGCGCCCTCGACGTCCGGGGCGAGCACCTCGCGCAGCGCGCACACCTCGCCGGTGCGCTCGAAATCCCCGCCCTCGACGACGGTGAGCGCCTCGTTGAGCCGCAGCGCCTGGCCGCGGCTCAGCTCGGAGATCTCCACCGCGGGCGAGACCGAGACCCGCATCTTGCGGCCCGCGGTGTACACATCCACCGTGTTGTCCTCGTACGCGGTGACGAACACCCCGTAGCCGCTCGGTGGCTGCGCCAGCCGATCGACCTCCTCGCGCAGGGCCAGCAGCTGACCGCGGGCCTCACGGAGGGTCTCCACCAGTTTCGTGTTGCGTTCGGTGAGCTGATTCACCCGTTCCGTCGCCTCGGCGAGGCGTTGTTCCAGAACGCGGTTCTGGCGGGGTGAATCGGTGAGCCTGCGGCGCAGCAGCGCCACTTCCTCCTCGAGAAAGCGGATCTGCCGGGCCTCCTCGTCGCTCGTCTGCCCTGCTCCGCTCGTTGCTGAAGGGTCGGCCTCCTCGCGCCGACCTCCGGGAAGGTCATGGTGCATCGGGCACCTCCTCGGAGTGCTTTTCATTCCACGGTACCGGCGATCACCGACAATAAAAGGCCTTTCCGCATCACAAGATCGGCGCGTCGCGGTTTCCCGGCCCGCCCAGCACGGCCGCGGGCACCGCGCAAGCGTCCGTTTCGGTACCGCGAACCGGCGCGATCGGCACCGCGCGTGTCCCGGCGGCGGGCCGGCCTCGAATCCGGGCTAAACGGACAGGTTCCGGACTGGCGGCGGCGGAGGGGTCCGAGCTTGGCTAGCATCCCCCTGACCACCGCCACGGTGGGCTTGGGGAACCAGGACGACGAGTAAGCAGGGGGCACCGAGATGACCTACCCGCCGCAGCACGGCGGCCAGCAGCCGAATCCCTACGGCCGGCAACCCGGCGGGCAGCCGCAGTCCGGTGGCTGGCCGCAGGCACCGGGCGGGCAGCCAGGCCAGCCGCAACCCGGGCCGCAGCCCGGCGGGTGGAACCAGGGCGGCCAGCCACCGGGTTGGGACCCGAACGCGCCACAGCAGCCCGCGTGGGACCCGAATTCGCCGCAGCAGCAACAGCCCGGCTGGGATCCGAACGCACCGCGGCAAACGCCGGGATGGGACCAGGGCGGCCAGCAACCGCCGCCCGGCTGGCAGCAGCCCGGCCAGTTCCCCCAGCAAGGCTGGCAGCAGCCCGGACCGGGACAGCCCGGCTTCGGTGAGTTCGGCCCGCAGCCGCCGAAGAAGAAAAAGACCGGGCTGATCGTCGGTCTCGCGGTCGGTGCCGTGGTGGTCGCCGGCGGGGTGGTCGCGCTCGTGATCAGCCTGTCCGGGGACGACTCGGGCAAGAGCGACAGCGCGAGTGCGCCGTCCTCGTCCGCCGCGCCGGTCCAGCCCGGCGGGCCGCGCAGCAGCGCGCCCGGCAGCAGCCGGTCCAGCGCGCCGTCCGCCGGCGGGATCGGTGACTCCCCGGCGCCGAGCGGAAAGGCATCCTCGGCCGAGCTGTTCGACGCGGTCGCCCAGGCCTATAACAGGTCCGACGGCAACACCGTGTTCTCCATGCTGTGCACCAGCCTCACCAAAGGCCAGCGGCAGCCCAAGGACGCGCTGCCCCCGGACGTGCAGTTCCAGCTCACCGGCAGCCCGCAGGACAGCGGCGACCAATCCACGGTCCGGTACCGGGTAACGCACTCCGGCAAGACCAACGACGGCACCCTCACCGGCTACCGGCAGAGTGGCTCGTGGTGCATCGGGAAGGTCGCCGCGGACCACCCGTGAGGACCCGGCCGGCCGCGGCGCTGGCCGTGCTCGCGGCACTCGTGCTCGGCGGAGTCCTCGGCCTGTTCCTCGTGAGCGGGCCGGGGACCGCCGAGCACGAGACCCCGCCACCACCGGCGACGCCCCACACGGGCTCCCCCGCCCCGGATGCGGATCGCGTGGCCACCACGGTGGTCGCGAACGCGCTCGTGCAGGCGATGTCCGCCTCGGACACCGCGGAGTTCGCGACGCTCACCTGCCGCCCGCAGGGCAAGGAGGCGCTCGCCGGGCTACAGGCCCGCTGGGACGCGGCCGGGCCGATGCGCGCGAGCGTTGCCTCGCCACCGGTGGTCTCCGGCGACGAGGCGTCGGTGACTGTCCGCGTCGAAGCCTCGGGCGGACACAAGGACACGGCCTTCCCGCTCCGCCGGGTGCACGGCCGGTGGTGCCTCGCCGACTAGCGTTCCCGGCGAGCGGCGGCGCTAACCCTTGCCCTTGCTGGGACGGCGCGAGACGCGCGGGGAGACCGTGCCGTCGGCGAGCCGCCGCGCGGTCAGCAGAAAGGCCGTGTGCGCGACCATCCGGTGGTCGGGCCGTACCGCGAGCCCGACTACGTGCCACGGCCGCACCAGCGACTCCCACGACTCCGGCTCGGTCCAGCATTGCTGTTCCCGCAACGACTCCGTCACCCGGGACAGCTGGGTCACCGTCGCCACGTACACCGTGAGCACTCCCCCGGGCACCAAGTGCCGGGCGACGTTCGGCAGCTGATCCCACGGGGCGAGCATGTCCAGCACGACCCGGTCGACCTCGCCCTCGTGCGAAGCCAAGTCGGCGACGGTCAGCGTCCAGGTGTCCGGCTTCTCGCCGAAGAACTTCTCCACGTTGCGCGCGGCGTGCTCCGCGTGATCGTCGCGGATCTCGTAGGAGTACACGTGCCCGGCGGGGCCGACTGCCCGCAGCAGCGAGCAGGTCAGCGCCCCCGAACCGGCGCCGGCCTCCAGCACGCGGGCGCCTGGGAAGATGTCGCCCCACATCACGATCTGGGCGGCGTCCTTCGGGTAGATCACCTGGGCGCCGCGTGGCATCGACAGCACGTAGTCCGGCAGCAGCGGGCGCAGCGCGAGATAGTTGCTGCCGCCCGCGGAGGTGACCACGGATCCTTCCGGGAGCCCGATGAGCTCGTCGTGCGCGAGTGCGCCGCGGTGCGTGTGGTACTCCCCGCCCTCGGCCAGCGTGAGGGTGTAGTGCCGGCCTTTCGAGTCCGTCAGCTGAACCCGGTCACCTGCACGAAACGGTCCGCTGACCGACAACTTCTTCCTCCACTGCGCACATTTCTTCGACAACCCGGGCGTCCCGACGTCCGGAGGGGAATCCTTGCAGGCCGTCCGGCCGGTCCGGTGCCCGGGTACGCGCTCAGGCCCGGCGGCGGGCGTGCATCAGCGCGGCGCGCAGATCCTCACGGCGCAGCACCCCGGACGGGCGGCCCTCGTCGTCGACGACGAGGAACTGCCAGGCGGGCGTCTCCCGGACGTGCTCGGCGATCTCCTCGCCCGGTTCCGAGGACAGCAGCACGGTCTCCGCGCGGATCGGTTCCGCGGCGAGTTCGGCCGGAGCGTGCGGAGTGGTGCCGGCCAGCTGCTGGGCCGCCTGCTCGTCCAGCAGGCCCGCGGCGACGCCGTCCGCGCGCACCAGCACCACACCCCGGCCGGCCGAAGCGGCCAGCGCGTCGGACACCGGGCTCTCCGCGGGCAGTTGCAGCACCGGCCGGACCAGATCGGCCAGCTGCAATCCTTCCGGCCACCCACGGCGTGCTTCGGCGGCCAGCTCCGAACGTGCGCCGAGGATCACGAACCACGCGGTCACCACGCAGACCCCCAGCCGCAGCCAGCGATCCGGGCTCTGCGTGGCCAGCCCCCACAGCGCCCAGACGATCAGCGCGGTCGCCACCAGCGCGCCACCGGCGACCGCCGCGCGGGTGCCTTTGGCACGCTTGCCGGTCGCCGCCCATACCCCGGCGCGCACGAGCCGTCCGCCGTCCAGCGGCAGACCGGGCAGCAGGTTGAACACGCCGACCGCGAGGTTCGCCACCGCGCATTCGGCGACCAGCAGCCAGACCGGCCCGTCCGGCGGCACGGCGAACAACAGCAGCGCGCAGAATCCGCCCAGCAGCAGGGAAACGATCGGCCCGGCGGCGGCGACCAGCCCTTCCTGACCCGGACGGCGCGGGGTACGGGCCACTTCGGACAGCCCGCCGAGCAGGAACAGCCGCAGCCGCCGTACCGGGATCCCGAGCCGCAGCGCGACCACGCAGTGGCCCAGCTCGTGCGCCAGCACGGACAACCCGAGCAGCACCGCGAACGCTGCGGCCAGCAGCCACGAGGTGAATGTGGACACGTCCGGCAGCAACCGCCCGACCAACGGCGCGTAGAGCACCACGATGACCAGCGAGCCAACCCACCAGGACGGGGCGAGCAGGACCGGCACCCCGCCGATCCGGAACAGCAGTAGCCCGCCGTCCCCACCGGCGGCCTGCCGCGCGGGCCCGGCACCGTGCTGACTGGTCGCGGCCATGCCGATCAGCGTAGAGGCCCCGATGTGGGAAGCAGGTGACCCGGTCTGCCCAGACGAGTGGTGTCCGCCGCGTTCGCTGAGAGGGAAAGGCTGTGAAGGTGGCCTTCACAGCCTTTGGGTCCAGGGTTCCGGCAAAGTCGGTGTAGAGGTCCGTGAAGGGACCCTTCACGGACTCAGCGGCTGTGAAGGGTCCCTTCACAGACCCGAAACCGGTCCGGCGCACGCCACGAGGTGGTCGCACACACACCTCCGCATCGCCCCACCGCCGGGTCCCCGACCAACTTTGCCGACACCCTGGACGCTGGGGCCGTGAAGGCCACCTTCACAGCCGCTGGTCCGGACGTGCGGGCGAGGATCGGCACGCGCCGGGTGCGTGGCGGTGGCGCGGAACTGTCGGTGCCCGGCGCTACGCTCTGGCCATGTCCGATACCGCCACGGTCACCAGTCCCCCGGACACCGGGACGGACGCCGCCCCGGCCCGGCGGCGGCCCGCGTTGTCGCCGTCCCGGGCGAGCGACTTCAAGCAGTGCCCGCTGCTCTACCGGTTCCGCGCGGTCGACCGACTGCCGGAGGTACCCACGCGAGCTCAGGTGCGCGGCACGCTCGTGCATGCCGTGCTGGAGCGCCTCTTCGCGCTGCCCGCCGCCGAGCGGCTCGCGCCGCGAGCCAAGGAACTGCTCGAACCCACCTGGGCCGAGCTGTCCGAGGCGAGTCCGGAGTGGACGGAGCTGTTCGCGGAAGAAGGGCAGGGCACCGCCAAGGAACCCGACGTCGCCGGATGGCTCACCTCCGCGGAGAAGCTGCTCGACGCCTACTTCGACCTGGAAGACCCGCGCCGGCTGGAGCCGGAGGCCTGCGAGCTGCACGTGGAGATCGAGCTGGGCTCGGGGGTGCGGCTGCGCGGTTACATCGACCGGGTGGATGTCGCGCCCACCGGCGAGATCCGGGTCGTGGACTACAAGACCGGCGCCGCGCCGCGTGAGATCGGCGAGGCCAAGGCGCTGTTCCAGATGAAGTTCTACGCGGTCGTGCTGTGGCGGCTGCGCGGAGTGGTCCCGCGTCAGCTCAAGCTCATGTACCTGACCGACGGGCAGTCGCTGGCCTATACCCCGGAAGAGGCCGAGCTGGTGCGGTTCGAGCGCACCCTGGAGGCGATCTGGCAGGCGATCCTGCGGGCGGGCAGGAGCGGCGACTTCCGGCCCAGCAAGAGCAAACTCTGTGCCTGGTGCGATCACCAGGCACACTGCCCGGAGTTCGGCGGCACCCCGCCGGACTACCCGGGCTGGCCCGAGCCCGATCCGGGCGAGGAGACCGCACTGGACCGGGCCGACTGATGGCCGACGCGTTCTACCTCCCCCTCGGCGACGAGCGCTACGCGGCCACCGAGCACACCAGCGGTCCCTGGGATCCGCGCGCACAGCATTTCGGCCCGCCCTCCGCGCTGCTGGTGCGCGGGCTGGAGCGGATCGAGGCACCCCATCCGGCTCAGCTGGCCAGGGTGACCGTGGAGATCCTCGGCCCGGCGCCGGTGGCCGAGCTGACCCAGCGGTCCTGGATCGAGCGGCCGGGCCGCTCGGTCGAACTGCTGGTCTCCGAGCTGTCCGCGCAGGGCAAACTGGTCGCCCGCGCCGCCGCCTGGCGCATCGGCACCACCGACACCACCGCGATCGCCACCGACGCGGGCCCGCTGCTGCCCGCCCCCGACGCCGGGCAGACCACCGAGTTCCCGCTCGGCTGGGAAGGCGGCTACCTGCAAGCGATCGAATGGCGGGGAGTGCGCGGCGCGGTCAACAGCCCCGGCCCCGCCGCGGTGTGGGCCCGGCAGCGGATCCCCTTGGTGGACGGTGAGGAGCCGAGCGGCCTGCAGCGGCTGTTCACCATCGCCGACTCGGGCAACGGCGTCTCGCATTTCCTCGACACCGCCCGGTGGTGGTTCATCAACTCCGAACTCACCGTGCACCTGCGCCGGGTGCCCGAGGGCGAGTGGATCGGGCTGGACGCGGTGACCCTGCTCGGACCGCACGGCGTCGGCACCGCCACGAGCACCCTGCACGACGGTTCCGGTCCGGTCGGCACCGGCGCGCAGGCGTTGATGGTCCGGCAGCGACAGGCCGGGGGCGGATGAGCGCGCCCCGGCACGCGGGTCCGATACCCTTCGCGGAACGATCGACAAGGAGCGCTCCGGCATGCAGATCACCTCGGTGGTCAACCAGAAGGGCGGGGTGGGCAAGACCTCGCTGAGCGTGGGCGCGGCCGCGGCGCTGGCCGAACGGGGCAGGCGCGTGCTGCTGGTCGACCTCGACCCGCAGGGGCACGCGACCACCGAGATGCTCGGCATGGCCGAGGTCCCGGCCGAAGGCCCCACCCTCGCCAAGGCGCTCACCAAGCGGTGGAAGGGCCCGGTCGAGGAACTGGCCGTGCCGCATCCGCGCAGCAACATCGGCCGGGGCGGGCGGCTCGACGTGATCCCGACCTCCACCGGGATGTTCGATCTGATCCGCAGGCTCGACCAGTTCCGGGTGCCCGGCTGGCAGTTGGCCAGGGTGATCCAGTTCGCGCACTACGACCACGTGGTGATCGACTGCCCCCCGGCGCAGGACGTGCTGACCAACAACGCACTCGCCGCCTCGCACGGCATCCTGGTGCCGGTCCAGCCGGACAAGACGAGCATCCGCGCGCTGCGGCTGCTGGCCGACCAGGTCCGGTACGTGGAGCAGACCACCGGCCGCGGCCCGATCTCCTGGTACGGCATCGTGCCCGGCCTCTACCGCCGGCCGATCTCCCACTACGCGGCGGCGGCGTTGCAGGAGATGGCCTCCTTCGGCGTGCCGATGCTCTCGCACGTCCCGCTCGGCGTGGTGATGAACGAGGCGGCGGCGCACGGCGTGCCGGTGACCACCTATGCGCCGGAGACCGTGCAGGCCGTCTCGTTCCGGGAGATCGCCGCGACGCTCGACGGGTACCTCGCCCAGCACCCCGGCCCGACAGAGGTCCCGGCGGACGAGGAGTTCGTGTTCGAGGACTTCATCTCCGAGGTCGCCGTCGCCCGCAATGTCAACGACAACGGCGCCCGGAAGAAGCTCTACGACCTGATGCCCAAGCGGCGGCGGTAGGATCGCCGTCGTACTCCTGCGGCGGGGTCCGGACGTCAGCCGGGACGAGTTGTTCGAGTTCGTCTGACGCCGGCGGATGTCGAGTTCGTCGTTCCTGGCCGGCGGTAATGCGAAATGCAGCGGCGGGTGCAGGCTGACCAGGACGCGAGTCAGGGTGTCGGCAAAGTTGGTCGGGGACCCGGCAGTGGGCGATGCGGAGGTGTGTGCGACCACCTCGTGGCGTGCGCCGGACCGGTTTCGGGTCTGTGAAGGGTCCCTTCACAGACTCAGAGTCCGT
>NZ_QZFV01000134.1:0-22695 GCF_003600245.1 Amycolatopsis panacis | reverse complement strand
GTCTGTGAAGGGACCCTTCACGGACTGTGGGGCTGTGAAGGGTCCCTTCACGGCCGACGGTGGGGTGTGGTTGGGGGCGGTGAATGGGCCGCGGTCGGTGGTGTTGTCGGGTGTGGAGGGTCCGACGCTTGACGTGGCGCGGCGGTTGGGGGATGCGGGTTGTAGGACGCGGCGGTTGGCGGTGTCGCATGCGTTCCATTCGGGGTTGATGGATCCGATGCTGGCGGAGTTCGGGGAGGTGGCGAAGGGTCTGACGTATCACGAGCCGTCGATCCCGATCGTGTCCACGGTGGAACTCGGCGCCGACCTGACCGATCCCCAGTACTGGGTCCGGCAGGTGCGCGAGACGGTCCGGTTCGCCGACGCCGCCTCGGCGATGGCGAGTGAAGGCGTCGGCACTTTCGTCGAGCTGGGACCGGACACGGTGCTGTCCGCGCTGGTCGGCTCCGGCACGGCGATCTCCTTGCTGCGCAAGGATCGGGACGAACCGTCCACAGTGGTAACCGCACTCGGACGTCTGCATGCCACCGGGTCCACAGTGGACTGGAACGCCTACTTCGCGGGCACCGGTGCCCGTCGCGTCGATCTGCCCACCTACGCCTTCCAGCACGAGCGGTACTGGCTGCGCGAACCGGAAACCGCCGGTTCCGTGGGCGGTCTGGCACATCCCGTGCTGTCTGGCGCGGTCGTCTCGGCCGAGGATGGCGGAGTGGTGTGCACGGGTCTGCTCCCGGCCGAGGTCTCCGACGCACTCCTGCTGGAGCTGATCATCCGCGCCGGTGACGAGACGGGTTGCGGCACTGTCGAAGAGTTCACTGTGGACGCTCCGCTGGCCGGAGATCGAGCCGTGCAGATCGTGATCGGCGCGGAGGACGACGGCCGTCGCCGGGTGAGCGTCTTCTCGAAACGTGCCGACAGCTGGCAGCGGCACGGCATCGGTATCGTCTCCGCGAAGCACATCCCGGCCGAGCCGGCCGATGATAGTGCGTTCACCGAGGTCAGCGTGCCCGGCGCCGCCGACGACACTGCCCAGCTCTTCGGCATCCACCCGGCGTTGCTGGACCCGATCCTGGCCGAGCACGGCTGGCCCTCGGTGTGGCGGCAGGTCGCCCTGCACGCCACCGGCGCCACCGTGGCGCGGGTGCGGCTCACCGCCGAGGGGGAGCTGAGCGTCCACGACCCCACTGGTGCACCGGTGCTGACCGCGTCCGTCGAGTTCGGCGAACGTCCAGTGTCCACTGAGGACGCCCCAGGCTCGCTGTACCGGCTGAGCTGGATCCCGTTGGAGCTGGGCTCCGCCGAACTGACCTGGACCCGCGACGAGCAGACAACTCCGGCCGACGCGGTGGTGCTGGAGGTCGCCGAGGGCAACGCGGACCGCGGCCAAGCGGCCCAGGCGATGACCGTCGACGTGCTGGCGCGGCTCCGCGAGTGGCCGGCCGGGCCGCGCGGCGAAGCCACTCCTCTCGTCATCCTCACCACGGGCGCGGTCGATCTGTCCGAAAAGGACGGTGCGGATCCGGCCGCCGCCGCGGTCTGTGGTCTGGTCCGCGCGGCGCAGGCCGAGCATCCCGGACGGTTCGTGCTGGCCGACACCGACGGTGATCTCACCACCCTGGGCCGGGCGCTCGCGACCGGCGAAACCCAGCTGGTCCTGCGCGAAGGCCAGGCGTACTCGCCGCGCCTGGTTCCCCTCGAAGCGCCTGCCCAGGGCAGTGTCGGCAACGGCACGGTGCTGATCACCGGCGGCACCGGCGGGCTGGGCGCGTGCGTAGCCGAGCATCTGGTCAGGACGCACGGCGTTGACGACCTGGTGCTGATCAGCCGCCGTGGTCCCGACGCGCCGGGCGCGGAAGAGCTGGCCGCGAACCTGTCCGGGCTGGGCGCGAAGGTACGGATCGAGGCCTGCGACGCCGCGGACCGCGAAGCGCTCGCCACGGTGCTCGACGGGATCCCGGCGCTGGCGGGGGTCGTGCACGCGGCGGGTGTGCTGGACGACGGCGTCGTCGAGACCCTCACCGCCGAGCGGGTCGGAACTGTCTTCCGGCCCAAGGTCCAGGCCGCCTGGAACCTGCACGAGCTGACGCGGGCCGCGCGACCGGGCCTGTTCGTGCTGTTCTCCTCGATCGCCGGGGTGCTCGGTAACGCCGGGCAGGCCAATTACGCCGCTGCGAACGCGTTTCTCGACGGCCTCGCCGGTCACCGGCGCGCGCTCGGGCTGCCCGCCGTCTCCCTCGCGTGGGGCCGCTGGGCCGGAGGGATGGGCGGCGAACTCGGCGACACGGCCGCACATCGCCTGAGCCGGATCGGTTTCCCGCCGCTGACGCCGGAAGAAGGCCTAGCGCTGTTCGACGCCGGTATCGCCGCCGCGACGCCGGTGCCGGTTCCCGTCAAGCTGGACCGGGACGCCCTCGGCGCCGGACTGATCCCGCCGATCCTGCGGGACCTGGTGCGGGTGCAGCGCCGCCGGGCCGGGACCGCCGATCCCGGCGCACTCACCCGGCGGCTCGCGGGACTGTCCGTGCCCGAACGGGAGCGTGCGCTCCTCGACCTCGTGCGTACCCAGGCCGCGCAGGTGCTCGGACACCCGGGCCCGGCGTCGATCCAGCCCTCCCGAGGCTTCCTGGACCTCGGTTTCGACTCGCTGACCGCGGTCGAGTTCCGCGCCGCGCTGGCCGCCGAGACCGGCCTCACCCTCCCGGCGACGGTGGTGTTCGACCACCCGGCGCCGGACGCGCTGGCGAAATACCTGCAGGCCGAACTGGCACCCGCGCCCGGCGGCGACGGGCCGGTGGCCGAGCAGATCACCCGGCTGGCGGCGGCGCTGGCCACCGTCGATCCCGGCGACACCGACGTCGACCGGCTCCTGCGTCAGCTGCTGTCCGGCTGGACCGCACGCCGTCCCGCGGCACCGCAGGCCGACCTCCGGTCCGCGAGCCCGGAGGACCTCCTCACCCTCATCGACCACGAGTTCGGCCCGCGATGACCCGCGCTCCGCGCGAGACCGCCAGACCACCACGGCGGCGCGGCCCTCGCGAGAGAACGCCCGGGAACCCGCGGCGGTGCCGGTCGACGGCGCAGCGCAAGCAGCTTCGCCGCTTGGGAAAAGAACCTAGGGAGTCCTGACTCATGCCCTCGGAAGAGCAGTACGTCGAGTACCTCAAGCGGATGGCCGCCGACCTGCGCGAAAGCCGCAGAGAGGTGCGCGACGCACGGGAACGGGACACCGAGCCGATCGCGATCGTCGCGATGAGCTGCCGGTTCCCGGGCGAGGTCCGCTCGCCGGGACAGCTGTGGGACCTGGTCGCCGGGGGCGTCGACGCGGTGGCCCCGTTCCCGGCCGACCGCGGCTGGGACCTGGACGGCCTCTACGACCCGGACCCGGACCGGCCGGGGACGAGCTACGTGCGCGAAGGCGGATTCCTGCCCGGCGCCACGGAGTTCGACGCCGAGCTGTTCGGCATCTCCCCGCGGGAGGCGGAGGCGACCGACCCGCAGCAGCGCCTGCTGCTGGAGACCGCCTGGGAAGCCGTGGAACGCGCCGGAATCGACCCCGGTTCGCTCAAGGGCAGCGCCACCGGCGTGTTCGCGGGCGTCGGCATGTCCGACTACCTGAGCCGGCTCGGCGCGATGCCCGCGGAGTACGAGGGGTATCTGGGCACCGGCAGTTCGGCCAGCGTCGTGTGCGGCCGCGTGTCCTATGCGCTGGGACTGGAAGGACCGTCGGTGTCGATCGACACCGCGTGCTCGTCCTCGCTGGTCGCCGTGCACCTCGCCGCGCGGGCGCTGCGTTCGGGGGAGTGCACGCTGGCGCTGGCCGGCGGGGTGACCGTGATGTCCGGCCCCGGCGCGTTCGTCGAGTTCGCCCGGCAGCGCGGGCTGGCGCCGGACGGGCGGTGCAAGCCGTTCGCCGCCGCGGCCGACGGCACGAACTGGGCCGAGGGTGTCGGCGTGCTGGTGCTGGAACGGCTTTCCGACGCCCAGCGCAACGGGCATTCGGTCCTCGCCGTGGTGCGCGGCAGCGCGGTCAACTCCGACGGCGCCAGCAGCGGCCTCACCGCGCCGAACGGCCCGTCGCAGCAACGGGTGATCCGCGCCGCCCTCGCGAACGCCGGTCTGTCCACTTCGGACGTCGACGTGGTCGAGGCGCACGGTACCGGCACCTCGCTGGGCGACCCGATCGAGGCGCAGGCTCTGCTGGCCACTTACGGCCGTGACCGCGAGGAGCCGCTGTGGCTCGGCTCGATCAAGTCGAACATCGGGCACACGCAGGCCGCGGCCGGGATCGCCGGGATCATCAAGATGGTCGAAGCGATGCGGCACGGCAGCCTGCCGGCGAGCCTGCACGTGGACCGTCCGTCGCCGCACGTGGACTGGTCGGCCGGTGCGGTCTCGCTGCTCACCGAGTCCCGGCCGTGGCCGGAGACGGACCGGCCGCGCCGCAGCGCGGTCTCCTCCTTCGGCATCGGCGGCACGAACGCCCACGTCGTCCTGGAACAGGCCCCCGACGTACCGGCCCAGGAACCGCGCACCGTTGTCACTCCGGCCGCGGTGCCCTACGTGCTCTCCGGAGCTTCCCCGGCCGCCGTCCGCGCGCAGGCCACCGCTCTTCTGTCCATTGTGGATGAGCCGGTGGACGTGGCGCTGTCACTGGCGACCACTCGCGCCACGCTGGAGTCCCGCGGCGTCGTGGTGGGTGCGGACCGTGCCGAGCTGACAGCCGGGCTCACCGCGTTGGCGGACGGCGATCCCGGCGCGATCACCGGCACCGGTGCCGCGGGGCGGCTCGCCGTACTGTTCACCGGCCAGGGTGCGCAACGCCTCGGCATGGGCAAACGGCTGTATGAGACGTTCCCGGCATTCGCCACCGCATTCGACGAGGTCTGCGCGCATCTGCCCGGCATCAAGGACATCGTGTTCGGTGCCGACGCCGAGACCCTCGATCGGACCGAGCATGCGCAGCCCGCGTTGTTCGCGCTGGAAGTGGCGTTGTTCCGGCTGGTCACCTCCTGGGGCGTCACCCCGGACTTCGTCGCGGGGCACTCGATAGGCGAACTGGCCGCGGCGCACGTGGCCGGGGTGTTCTCGCTGGCCGACGCGGCGAAACTGGTCCTGGCGCGCGGCGGAATGATGCAAGACCTGCCCGCAGGCGGCGCAATGGTGGCGATCGAAGCCACCGAGGACGAGGTCGCGCCGTTCCTCGCGCCGAATGCCAAGGCTGTGAAGGGACCCTTCACGGACTGTGGGGCTGTGAAGGGTCCCTTCACAGCGGAGCGGGTGTGGTTGGCGGCGGTGAATGGCCCGTCGTCGGTGGTGCTCTCGGGTGCGGAGGGTCCGGTTCTTGCGGTCGCCGCGCGGTTCCCCGGTCGCCGGACGAACCGGCTGACGGTGTCGCACGCCTTCCACTCCGGCCTGATGGACCCGATACTGGCCGGGTTCACCGCGCTCGCCCGCACACTGACCTACGCCGAGCCCACCATCCCGGTCGTGTCCACGCTGACCGGGCGGATCGCCGACCGGCTGACCGATCCCACGTACTGGGCCGAGCACGTCCGGGGCACGGTCCGGTTCGCCGACGTCGTCCGGACCCTGCACGACGAGGGCGCGTCGGCCTTCCTGGAACTCGGGCCGGACGCGGTGCTCACCGCGATGGGCCGCGGCGTCCTCCCCGACGACGCGGTGTTCACCGCGGCCCAGCGCAAGGACCGCGACGAGCCGCACACGCTGGTGTCCGCCCTCGGCGCTCTGCATGCGCACGGCGTCGAGGTCGACTGGCCCGCGTATCTCGGCGGAAGCGGTGCCCGCGTCGTCGATCTCCCGACGTATCCCTTCCAGCGCAAGCGCTTCTGGCTGGAAGACCCCGGCGGCGCGGTCGCACTCGACGCTACCGCCGAGGACGCGCGGTTCTGGTCGGTCGTGGACAACGGCGACATCGCCCAGTTCGCCGCCGAGCTGAACCTGCCGGGCGCCGACGCGCCATTGCACACGGTCCTGCCCGCCCTCGCGCGCTGGCGCGGCGCCCGCCGTGCCGAGTCCGAAGCGGACGAACTGAGCTACCGCATCCAGTGGAAACCGATCTCCCCGACAGGCTCGGCGGCTTCCGGGCGATGGCTGCTCGTCGCCTCCGAGCGGGACCGGGACGCCGCCTGGCTCGACGCGGCAGCGGAAGCGCTGCGTGGCGCCGAGATCGAGCGGGTCCTGCTCGATCATCCCGACCGCGCTGGCGCACTCTTGGACGGAGCCCCGTTCGACGGGGTGCTGTCACTGCTCGCGTTGGACGAGACCGAGACGGACGGCCTGTCCTTCGGCGCCGAAGCGACCATGGCCCTGCTGAAAGAACTCGCCGAGCGGGAACTCGACGGTCCACTGTGGAATGTCACCCGGGGGGCGATCGCCACCGGCCCGCACGAAGCGCCGCTTTCCGCGGTCCAGGCGGCGATGTGGGGGTTCGGCCGGGCCGCCGCACTGGAACACCCGGTGCGCTGGGGCGGGCTCGTCGACGTCCCCGCCGAACCGGACGCCTCGGTCACCGCACTGCTCACCTCGGCGATCACCGCTCCCCGCGGAGAGGACCAGATCGCCGTGCGCCCGGCGGGCCTGTTCGGCCGGCGGCTGGCCCATGCCGAACCCGCCGCCGCACCGGTGCGCGCCTGGAAGCCGCGGGGCACGGTGCTGGTCACCGGCGGTACCGGCGGGCTCGGCGGGATCGTCGCCCGCTGGCTGGCCGGGGAAGGCGCCGAGCACATCGTGCTGGTCTCGCGGTCGGGGGAGAACGCCGAGGGTGCCGAACGCCTCCGGGCCGACCTCGGCGACCGGGTCACCATCGTGGCCTGCGACGTCGCGGACCGGGCCGCGCTCGCCGCCGTCGTCGAAGACCTGCGCGCCGATCTCCGCGCGGTGTTCCACCTCGCCGGGATCCTGGAGCTGGCCACGATCGAGACGATGGACCGCGACACTTACGCGGCCGTGCTGCGCCCGAAGGTGGCCGGCACCAGGAACCTCGAAGAGCTGACCGAAGGTCTCGAACTCGACGCCTTCGTGCTGTTCTCCTCGATCGCCGCGTCGATCGGCAACGGCATCCAAAGCGCGTATGGCGCGGCGAACGCCTACCTCGAAGCGGTCGCCCAGCAGCGCCGGCGGCGCGGGCTCCCGGCGACGTCGGTGGCGTGGGGCCGCTGGGGCCAGGCCGGAATGGGCATCTCCGAAGGCATCGACGAGCTGCTCGCCGAACTCGGCGTGCCGACGATGGATCCGTCGGTCGGGCTCGCCGCGCTGCGCCGGGCACTGGACCACGACGAGCAGGCGCTGACCGTGGCCGCGCTGGTCTGGCCCCGGTTCGCGCCGCCGTTCGCGGCGCTGCGCCCCAGCCCGTTGCTGGCCGGCCTGCCCGAGGTCGTCGCGCTCGCCGAGGCGGACGCCGCCCGCGCCGAGGCCGGGCAGGAGGTCGCCGAAGGCTGGCGGACCCGGCTGGCCGGGCTGCCCGCGGCCGAACGCGAGCGCGTGTTGACCGACCTCGTGCTCACCCATACCGCCGCCGTGCTCGGACACGAGGACAGCGTGCCCGCGCGGCAGTTGTTCACCAAGCTGGGCATCGATTCCCTCACCGCGATCGAGCTGCGCGAGCGGATCAACACCGAGACCGGGCTGGCCCTGCCGCCGACCATGGTGTTCGACCACCCGAGCCCGGCCGTGCTGGCCGCGCACCTGCTCGCCGAGCTGGGTCCGGCCACCCTGCCCACGGCTCTCCCCGCCGAGGTATCCGCGATCCGGACGCAGCAGGATCAGGCGGGCCGCGACATCGCCGTGGTCGGCATGTCCTGCCGGTTCGCCGGCGGCAGCGATACCCCGGCCGAGTATTGGCGGAACCTCGTGGAGGGCCGGGATCTCGTCCGCGAAGTCCCGGCGGACCGGTGGGAGGCCGGCGCCTACTACGACGCCGACCGCACGGTCTCCGGGAAGGCCTACACCCAGCACGGCGCGTTCGTCACCGATATCGCGGGCTGGGACGCCGCGTTCTTCGGGCTCTCCCCGCAGGAGGCACGCCGTCTCGACCCCAGCTTCCGGCTGCTGATGGAGCTGGTCTGGGAGGCACTGGAGGATGCCTCGCTCACCGCCGAGGAGCTGGCCGGCAGCCGCACCGGCGTGTTCGCCGGGCTCATCGACACCCTCCAATACAGCATGCGCCAGATCGAGGCGGACGGCGTCGCCACCTCCGACGACCCGTACTTCGGGCTGGGCAGCTCGCTGTCCGCGGCGGCCGGGCGGATCGCGCACCAGCTCGATCTCCACGGGCCGTGCCTCACCGTGGACACCGCGTGCTCGTCCGCGCTGTCCGCGATGCACCTGGCGGTGCAGAGCCTGCGCCGCGGCGAATGCGACCTCGCGATCGTCGGCGCGAGTTCGGCGATGGTCTCGCCGGAGACGTTCGTCCAGGCGTGCAAGATGAGCATGCTCGCCGAGGACGGGCGCACCAAGACCTTCGACGAAGCCGCCGACGGCTACGTGATGGGCGAAGGCGGCGGTGTGGTGGTGCTGCGCCGGGCCGGTGAGACCGGGTCCGGACGGCGGGTCCGCGCGCTGATCCGGGGCAGCGCGGCCAACCAGGACGGCCGGAGCAACGGCCTCACCGCGCCCAACCGGGCGGCGCAGATCTCGGTCATCCGCGCCGCGCACGCCGACGCGGGCACCCGCCCGGACGCGATCGGGTACGTCGAAGCGCACGGCTCGGGCACCCAGCTCGGCGACGCGATCGAATTCACCGCGCTGAACGAGGTCTTCGGCGAACGGGCCGCGCCGGAACCGTTGTACGTCGGCGCGGTCAAGACGAACGTCGGGCACACCCTCGCCGCGGCCGGCATGGCCGGGCTGATCAAGACCGTGCTGGCGCTGGAGAACGGGACCCTGCCGGGGAATCTGCACCTGAGTACACCGAACTCGGTGGTCACTGTGGACGGTCCGGTCCGCCCGGTGCCCGGCACCCGGCCGTTCCCCGCGGACGATGAAGGCGCGCTCCGCGCCGGGGTCAGCTCCTTCGGCTGGTCCGGCAGCAACGTCCACTTTGTCCTGGAGCAGGCGCCGCCGGACCCGCCCGCCGGACCGGGGGAGTCCTGGCAGCTGCTCACCGTCTCCGGACACAGCGAAAACGCCTTGCAGGACAACGCCAAGGCACTGGCCGAGCACCTCGAAGCCCATGGCGCCGACCTCGCCGACGTCGCGTTCACGACCCAGGCCGGGCGCAGCGCGCTACCGGTCCGCTCGGCGTTGCTGGTGCGTGACATCGACGACGCCGTGGCCGCGCTGCGTGCGGACCGGACCGGCTTCGTCGTGGAAGACACCCCGCGGTTCGGACTGGTCCTGACCGGTGGCCAAGGCCCGTGGCGGGGCAGCACTGCCGATCTGTACCGCACGGAGCCGGCCTTCCGCGCCGCGATCGACGAGTGCGCGAGTCTTCTCGACGGCCGGGTGGACCTCCTGGCCGCACTAGATCCGGTCGCCGAGCCGGGCGGGGAAACCGAAACCGCGGTGGCGTTCGCCGTCGAGTACGCGCTGTGCAGGCTGCTCGAAGGCTGGGGCCTGGTCCCGGCGGCGATCCTCGGCCGCGGGGCCGGCGAATACGTCGCGGCTGTCTTCGGCGAGGCCTTTTCGCTCGCCGACGGGCTCCGGCTCGCTCTCGACGGAATCGTCCCGGCCGCCGCGGAACCGGTTCGCACGATCGTTTCGGCGAGGACAGGCGGCGTGCTCACCGCCGCCGATGCGGCTTACCGGAGCAGATCGGAAGATCGGCTTGAGGACGCAGTGCTCGCGTTCGGCCGGTACGCGGGCGTCGTGGTGGACGCCGGGCTCGGCGGAGGGGCCGAGACGGTGGGCAAGTACCTGCCCGAGGCGCCGGTCGTCTCCCTCATCCCGGAGCAGGTGACCGAGGTGGGCCGCAAGGAGTGGCTCGCCGCGCTCGGTACACTGTGGACACTCGGTGTGCCGGTGGACTGGGTGCGTGGGGCGGGGGAGGCCCGCCGGTTCGTCTCGCTGCCCGCTTACCGATTCCAGCGCACCCGTTACTGGCCGGAAGTGACCGGGCAGCGGAACTGGGCCGTGCAGCCGGAACCCGCGGCTCCGCCGCGACGTGAGGTACTCGCCCACATCCCGACCTGGCGACGGGACGGCACCCGCCCGGCCGCCGCGGCCCCGGGAACCCTGCTGCTGTTCGCCGAGCCGGGCGAATTCGCCACTCGGCTCACCGAACTCGCCACCGCGGCCGGACACCGTGTGCTGCCCGCCGACCTCGAACCGGCGGACCCGGAGGCCTACCGCGGCCTGGTCGCCTCGGCCCGGACCGGCGAAGGTCCGCTGCGGGTGCTGCACGCGTACGGCCTGACCGCCGCCGATCCGGAAACCGCACTGGAAAAGGGCTTCTACAGCCTGATGTGGCTCGGCAAGGCGCTCGGCGCGGAATGCGCGGACCGCCGGGTGGAGCTGGTCAGCCTCGGCGCCGGTGGCTTCGACGTGGTCGGCGGCGACGCCCGGAACCCGTTCGCCGTGACCATCGCCGCGATGACCGCCACCCTCGCCGCGGAATATCCGCTGCTCCGCACCGGCTATGCGGACCTGGCCACCGAAAGCACCGGCACGGCAGCCCAGGCGTTGCAGGAGATCGACCGGCTCGCGTCCCGAGAGGACACTCGAAGGAACACTGTGGACGGTGTGGCGGTCGCGGCGTGGCGTGGTGCCCGCCGATGGGTACGGGACTTCGACGTCGCACCGTTGCCCGAGGTGGAGGACGCGCAGGCGTGGCGGCCGGGCGGGGTCTACCTGATCACCGGCGGGCTCGGCCTGCTGGGCCTGGCTCTGGCCCGGCGGCTGGCACCGCTGGGCACGAAGCTCGCGCTGGCGGGCCGCAGCGCGCTGCCCCCGGAGGAAACCTGGGACGAGTGGATCACCGAACACGGGGTCGACGACAAGACCAGCGGAATTCTCCTGACGGTCAGAGAATTGCGCGCCCTCGGCGCCGAAGTTCTCCCCGTGCGAGCCGACATCAGCGACCCCGCTCAGGCCGCGCCGTTGCTGCAGAAGGTGCGTGCGCACTTCGGTGCCTTGCACGGCGTCGTCCACGCGGCCGGGGTGCCCGGTGGTGGTCTGCTGCAGAACAAGACCCGCGAACAGGCCGCCGCGGTGCTGGCGCCGAAGATCGCCGGCACCCTCGCGCTGGCGGACGCGCTCCGCGCCGATCCGGTGGAGCTGCTGGTGCTGTACTCGTCTTCGGTCACCCTCACCGTCGGGGTCGGCGAGACCGACTACGCAGCGGCGAACGCGTTCCTCGACGGTTTCGCGGCGGCCGAGGCGAGCACCGGCGTGGCGGCCGGACGGGTCGTGTCGGTCGCCTGGGGACCGTGGCAGCTCGACGCGTGGACCAAGGGCGGGCTCGCCGGTTCGACCGGCCTGCAGGAAGGATCACGGCGGTTCCGCGACGAGTTCGGCATCCCGGCCGGAGAGGGCACGCAGACGCTTTCCCGGATCATCGCCTCCGGCGAACCGCAGGTGACGGTGCTGCCGATGCCGTTGTCCGACGTACTCGCCGGGCTCGCCGAAAACGGCTCTGTGGAAGCGCTGTCCGGCGACGCGCAGCTGTCCGGCGGCGAACGCTATCCGCGCCCGGAGCTGCGGATCGCCTACACCGCCCCGCGCACGCCGGTCGAGGAACGGGTGGCCGAGGTCTGGCGGGACTGTCTCGGCTTGGCGCGGGTCGGCGTGCACGATCCGTTCTTCGACCTCGGTGGCACCTCGCTGATCGGGTTGGTGATGATCGGCCGGCTCGCCAAGGAGTTCGGTGTGGAACTGGCCCCGGCGACGCTGTTCGAACGGCCCACGGTCGCCGAATTCGCCGCGCTACTGGACCGGGCCGACACCGAACCCGCCGCACCGGAACCGGCCGCGGCCGCCGCGGAGGTCGCGGCGCGCGGTGAACGCCGCCGGGCACGAGCCGCGGGCCTGCGCAAGCGGGCCGGCCGGAACGGCAGGTGAGCATGCCCCAGGAGGAGATCGAGCCCGGCGACCTCGCGGTGGTCGGCATGGCGGTGAACTTCCCCGGCGCGCCGGACCTGGACCGCTACTGGACCGAGTTGTGCGCCGGGCGGACCGGCATCACGCGGATGAGCCGTGCCGAACTGCTCGCCGCGGGCGTCCCGGCCGCGCTCGCCGACGACCCCGCCTTCGTCCCGGCCGCCGGACTGCTGCCGGACATCGAGGGGTTCGACGCGGAGTTCTTCGGCTACGGCCGGGCCGATGCGGAACTGCTCGACCCGCAGCACCGGCTGTTCCTCGAATGCGCCTGGCACGCGCTGGAGGACGCCGGCATCGACCCCGGCGGATCGGCCGGTCTCACCGGGGTGTTCGCGGGCGGCTCGCCGAGCACCTATCTGCTGGCCCAGCTGCTGCGCGACGAGGAATGCGTCCGGCGGTTCGGGCTCGACCAGCTGATCCTGCTGAACGAAAAGGACCTCATCCCGTCCCGGGTGTCCTACGCGCTCGACCTGACCGGCCCGTCGGTCAGCGTGCAGAGCTGCAGCTCGTCCGCGCTCAGCGCGCTGGCGCAGGGCTGTGCCAGCCTGCTGACCGGCGAATCCGACCTGGTCCTGGCGGGCGCGGTGTCGATCGTGGTGCCGCAGATCCCGGGCTACCTCTACCGCGAGGGCAGCCGGCTGGCCCCGGACGGGATCAACCGGGTCTTCGACGCCGGCGCGAACGGCATGGTGCCCGGCAACGGTCTCGGCGTGGTCGTGCTGCGGCGGCTGGAGGACGCCCTGGCCGAGGGCGACCGGATCTACGCGATGATCCGGGGCTGGGCGGTCGCCCAGGATGGCCGCACCGGCCGTGCGTCGTTCGAGTTCCCCAGCGCGCACGGCCAGGCCTCGGTGATCACCGAAGCGCTCGCGATGGCCGGCGCCGCGCCTGCCGACATCGACCACGTCGAGTGCAACGTGATGGGTACCTCATTCGGGGACGTCGCGGAGCTTTCCGCGCTGCAGAAGGTTTTCGACGTCGACGGGGTGGAGCGGGTCACGCTCGGCGCCATCGACGGCAACCTCGGCCACCTCAACCAGGCGGGCGGCATCGCCCGCCTGATCAAGGCCGCGCTCTCGCTGCACCACGGGAAACGTCCGCCCGCGGTCAATTTCGAACGCCCCAGTGCGCAGCTCGGACACGGAACCGGGCGGCTGGCCGTGCAGGAGGAGCTTGAGGACTGGCCGCGCGGCGCCCGCCCGCGCCTGGCCGGGGTGAGCGCGTACGGCTTCGGCGGGACCAACGCCCACGTCGTGCTCGAAGAAGCCGCACCGCCGCCGGAAGCGAGCCGGCCGCCGCCCCGTTCGCACGAGGTGCTGATCTGGTCCGCCCTGACCCCGGAAGCCGCGGACGCGGCGACCGCCCGCCTGCACGATCACAGTCCGGAATGGACGGACATCGCGGACGTGGCCTACACCCTCCACATCGGACGAAAGGCCTTCGCGCACCGCCGGATGACCGTGGTCTCCTCGACCGCCGACGCGCGGACGGCACTGTCCACACCGGACCGTATCTCGACGGCTGCCGTGACCGGCCCGAGCGAGGTGGCGTTCCTGCTCCCCGGGGCAGGGCAGACACAGCCGACCGGCGACCTCTGTGCGGCCGAACCGGTATTCCGTGCGGCGATCGGCGAATGTGGTCCTACGGCGCCGGAAGTTTTCGCGGTCGGCTACGCACTCGGACGGCTCTTGCTGGCCTGGGGCGTCGTGCCGCGGTTCCTGACGGGGTACGGCGTCGGCGAGTACGCCGCGGCCGCGCTGGCCGGGACGCTGACCGTGCGGGAAGCGACCGCGCTCGCCGCGAATGCCCACTCCGACCTGCGCCCGCGCGTCCCGGATATACCGCTGCTGTCGAACGAGACCGGGGAACCGATCACCGACCAGCAGCTTGCCGACCCGCAGTATTGGGCAAGCCGGACGGCGGCCCCGGCACGGTTCGGGCCTGCGGCGAAGGAGGGAACCCCGGACACGGTGCTGGTGCGGCTCGGCGCGCATCCCAGCGTCCACCGGGACTTCCCGGAGGGCGCGGGGGCCCCACCGATTCCGGCGCTGACCACGCACCCGGCCGAGTTGCCCGGCCGCCTCTGGCTGTCCGGAGTGGACATCGACTGGCGTGCGTATCACGCCGGTCGCGCGCCCCGCAAGACGTCCTTGCCGGGCTACGTGTTCCAGCACCAGCGGTACTGGATCGAGCCGGCCGCCGAGTCCGGCGGCGAGGAGACAGCGGTGCCCTACGGGGCGCGGGCGATGACCGACACTCCCGGCCGCGCCGTGACCGGGACCCCCAGCGGCAGAAAGGCAGGACAGTGATGACACAGGTCGGAGTCGTCGGCGCCGGTGTGATGGGCACCGGCGTCGCGCAGAACCTCGCGACCAGCGGGCACCGGGTCTTCCTGGTCGACCGCGATCCGGAGGCGCTGGCCGCGGCGACGGACCGGATCGAGCTGGAGTGCCGGATGAGCCGGATGCTCGGCGGCCCGGAGGTGGACGCCCTCGCCGTGCTGGCCCTGATCAGCACCAGCACCTCGCCGGCCTCGCTCGGCGAGGCCGAGGTGGTGATCGAGAACATCACCGAGAACTGGGAGCTGAAGAAGGCGCTCTACGCCGAACTCGACGAGGTCTGCAAGGCCGGAGCGGTGTTCGTCGCGAACACCTCGGCCATCCCGATCACCAAGCTGGCCGCGCTGACCACGCGCCCGGACCGGGTGCTGGGCGTGCACTTCATGAACCCGGTGCCGATGAAACCGGCGTGCGAGTTCATTCCCGGGTACCACACCAGCGAAGAGACCAAGGACGTCGTCCGCGCGCTGCTGGAGTCGATGGGCAAGAAACCGATTGCGGTCAACGACGCCGCCGGGTTCGTGTCCAACCGGGTGCTGATGCTCACCGTCAACGAGGCCGCGTTCCTGGTGCACGAGGGCGTCGCGAACGCGGAGACCGTGGACGAGGTGTTCCGCAGCTGCTTCGGGCATCCGATGGGGCCGCTGGAGACCGCCGACCTGATCGGCGTCGACACGATCCTCTACAGCGTCGAGGTGCTCTACGAGCAGTTCAACGACAGCAAGTACCGCCCCTGCCCGCTGCTGAAGAAGATGACCGACGCGGGCCTGCACGGGCGCAAGAGCGGCAAGGGCTTCTACACATACCTGCCTTCCGGCGTGGGCTGAAGCGCCGCGGACGAAATCCCCCGAGCACGAGAAAGGCCAAGACCATGCCGAAGGACATCCGCGCACAGATCCGCGCCTTCATCACCGCCAAGTTCCCCAGCATGTCGTTCTCCGACGAGGAGGACATCTTCGCGCTCGGCTTCGTGAACTCGCTGTTCGCGATGGAGCTGGTGATGTTCCTGGAGAAGGCGTTCGCCACGCGGATCCCGAACGAGGAACTCACCCTGGACAACTTCCGCACCGTGGCGCGGATGGCCGGACTGGTGGAGCGGCTGGCCGCCGCCTCCGCCGCGAGCTGAACGGGCGGACGCGGATGCCGGTGAAGACGGTCGCCGAACCCGCCCTGCCGGTCACGGCCGGGCGGTTCGCCGACGAGGAGATCGCGCCCCGCGCGAACGAGTTCGACCGGGCCGAAGAGATCCCGGCCGAAGTGCTGCGGCGGGTAGGCGAACTCGGCCTGTGGGCCCCGTTCCTGCCCGCCGAGGCGGGCGGGGCGGGCCTGGACCTGCTCGGCCTCGGGCAGGTGCACGCCGAGATCGGCCGCGGCTGCTCGTCGCTGCGCAGCCTGCTGACGGTGCACACCATGGTGTCCGCCTCGGTGCACCGGTGGGGCAGCGACGACCAGCAGGCCCGATGGCTTCCGGCCCTGGCCACCGGTGCGGTGCGGGGCGCGTTCTGCCTGACCGAGCCCGACCACAGCGGCAGCGACGCGACCGCCGCCGGGACCCGGGCGGTGGCCGGGGACGGCCACTGGATTCTCAACGGCCGCAAGACCTGGATCACCGGCGGCCGGATCGCCGGGCTGTTCCTGGTGTTCGCGAGCAGCGGCACCGGGATGAACGCGTTCCTGGTGCCCGCCGACCGGCCGGGGGTGCGGGTCACCCCGGTCCGGCACATGCTGGGCACGACCGCGAGCATGCTCGCCACCGTCGAGTTCGACGAGGTCCGCCTCGGCACCGAGGCACTGCTCGGCCCGCCGGGCTGGGCCGCGGGCACCGTGATGACCGGGGCGCTCGATCTCGGCCGCTACAGCGTGGCCTGCGGTTCGGTCGGCATCCTGCGTGCCGCGCTGGCCGCCTGCGCCGACTACACCTCGAAGCGCTCGGCCGGCGGCGGGCTGCTGCGCGACCTGCCGGCGATCCGGGCGAAGATCAGCGACATGGTGACCGCGCGCGACGCGGCCTGGCTGCTGTGCGAGAAGGCCGGACGGCTCAAGGACGCCGGGGACCCGGCGACCATCATGGCCACCTGGGTGGCGAAATACTTCGCGTCGACCGCGGCCGCGCGCGCCGCCTCCGACGCGGTCCAGATCCACGGCGCGAACGGATGCGGCCCCGACTACCCGGTGGCCCGGCTCTATCGCGACGCGAAGGTCATGGAAATCATCGAAGGCAGCACCCAGATCCAGGAGCTGACCATCGCAGGCGAAGCGTATCGGGAGGTGACACAGTGACACAGGCGGAGACGGAAGCTCCGGCAGCCGGTGGGAAGCCCCGGCGCGGCCGGATCAAGTGCGTGGTCTGGGATCTGGACAACACGCTGTGGGACGGGATCCTGCTGGAGGACGAGCAGGTGCGTGTGCGCCCGGACGTGGCCGCGGAGATCCGGCGGCTGGACGAACTGGGCATCCTGCACTCGGTGGCCAGCCGCAACGACCACGACGCGGCGATGGCACGGCTGAAGGCCGAGGGGCTCGACGAGTACTTCCTGTACCCGCAGATCACCTGGAACCCGAAGTCCCATTCGGTCGCGCGGATCGCCGAGGCGCTCACCATCGGCCAGGACGCGATCGCGTTCGTCGACGACCAGCCCTTCGAACTCGAAGAGGTGGCGCACGCGCTGCCCGCGGTCAAGACCGTGGACGTGGCTCATCTGGCCGCGGAACTGGCCTCGCCGGAGTTCCGGCCCCGGTTCGTCACCGACGAGTCCCGGGTCCGCCGAGGGCTCTACCGGGCCGCCGAGGTGCGGGACCAGGCCGAGCAGGACCACGTCGGCACCAGCGAGGAATTTCTGTCCACTTTGGACATGAAGTTCACCATCGGGCATGCGCGGCAGGAGGATCTGCAGCGTGCCGAGGAACTCACCGTGCGCACGAACCAGCTCAACGCCACCGGCCGGACGTACTCCTACGACGAGCTGGACGAGCTGCGCCGGTCGCCGGACCACCTGCTGCTGGTGGCGTCGCTGTCGGACAAATACGGCGGCTACGGGAAGATCGGCCTCGCGCTGGTCGAACGCGGCCGGCCCGCCTGGTGTCTGCGGATGATGCTGATGTCCTGCCGCGTGATGTCGCGCGGGGTCGGCACGGTGCTGCTCAACCACGTGATGGGCCTGGCGAAACAGGACGGCGCCACCCTCCGTGCGGACTTCGTGGAGACCGGCCGCAACCGGGTCATGTACGTGACCTACGCCTTCGCCGGGTTCACCGAGCTGTCCCGCGACGGCGACCGTCTGGTGCTCGAATCCGGCCTCGACCGGATCCAGCCGCCGCCCGGATACCTGACGGTGGACGTCGAATGACCGCCACGGCGACAGCCCGGCGCTGGCTGCCTTTCGGCGTGAACGGCACCGGCACCCGGCTCTTCTGCTTCCCGCACGCGGGCGCGAGCGCCGTCGTCTACAACGGCTGGCGGGAATACGCGGACGCCGGGCTGAGCATCTGCCCGGTGCAGCCGCCCGGCCGGGCCGAACGGGGCCGGGAGACGCTGCACCGTGATGCCGAAGCGCTGGCCGACGACGTGGTGGCCGGGCTGGGTGACGAGTTCACCGGGAACTATGCGCTGTTCGGCCACAGCGTCGGCGCACTGGTCGCGTACCTGGTCGCCCGGCGGCTGGCCGAGCGCGGGCGGGATCTGCCCCGGCACCTGTTCGTCTCCGGCCGGGCCGCGCCGCAGCTGCCGGATCGCCGACGGCAGCTGCGTGCGCTCCCGGTCGCCGAACTCACCGCGGAACTGCGGGCGCTGGGCGGGCTTCCGGAGGCGCTGCTGCGCGACCGCTCGCTGCTGGAGATGTTCCTGCCGCTGCTGCGGGCGGACCTCGCGCTGAACGAGACCTACTGGCACCGCCCCGCGGACCCGTTGCCGTTCGGCCTGACCGTGTTCGGCGGTCACGGCGATCCCCGCGCCGATCACCTGGAGCTGGCGGCGTGGCAGGACCTCGCCGAGGACTCCGAGCTGGTCACCTACCCCGGCGGGCACTTCTATCTCGACCGGCGCGCCCCCGAACTGCTCGCCGTAGTCCGCCGGAGGCTGGCCGGGTGAAAAGCTGTGAAGGGACCCTTCACGGACTCCGAGTCCGTGAAGGGACCCTTCACAGCCCTCCGGGTCAGGCGGTCCGGGAGGGGAAGCGGACCGCCTGACGCGCGGAGGCCACCCGCGCCGACCGGGGGATCTGCCGGTAGGCGACCTCGCGCAAAGCCTGCCGCTGGAAGGAGTAGACGGGTTCGCGGCCGGAGCGGTCGCGTGTCAGCAGCTCCCGCGCTTCGAGCGTGCGCAGCAGCCGCGCGGCCACGGCCGGGTCCAGCCCGCTGAGTTCGGCGATGTCGGCGGCGGAGAAGCCGTCACCCGCCGCGGCGGCGTCGCGGAGCACGGCTTTTTCCTCGTAGGGCAGGGAATCCAGCAACGTCGCGAGGGTCCGCCGTACGAGCGGGGGCGTCGAGGGCGCGGTGGTGGAGGCCTGGCCGTACCCGGCGAAGGGCATGGTCCGCTCGTCCACCGCCTGCGCGTAGGCCGTGGCGAACAGCGGGTTGCCGCCGATCCGGGCGATCAGCGCGGCCTTGCCCCGCAGCAGCCTGCGGCCGGCGGGCAGCAGGGTGTCCAGCATCTCCGCGATCGCCTCGTCCGGCAGCGGTGCCAGCGAAACCGTGGTGTGCCCCGCCGAGCCGGGTTCGTCCACCGGCAGCTCCGGGCGCGCGGTGACCACGATGAGCACCGGTAGCGTGCGCAGGGCGTCGGCGAGACCCCGGACGCAGTCGCGGAACTCCGTGTCCGCCTGATGCAGATCCTCCACGAACACGACCAGCGGACCGGCGGAGGTGAGGTTCTCCGCGGCGTCGCAGAGCAGATCGGGCACCGTGGGACAGTCGGTGCCGCGCAGCCAGGCGGCGTTCGGCGCGAGCATGCCGACGCTCATCGCGCGCATCAGGTGATCGACCGTGGCCCCGGCCGCGGAAAGGCGGACCACCTCCAGCTCGGGCCGCTTTTCCAGCACCTTGCGGAACTGGCCGATCAGCCGGCTCTTCCCGATCCCCGGCTCGCCGAGGAGGGTGACCAGATGCGCGCGCCGCCGTGCCTCGACGTTGTCCATCAGCCGGTCCAGCAGTTCGAGATCGTGGTCCCGGCCGACGAACGTGCCCGCGTCGGCGTCCTCGAAGGACGGGCACGGGTGCACCGCTTCCACGGCCCACCAGCCCGCGGAGGCGGTGGATGCGCAGGCGATGGCGCCGGTGCCGCCGTCGCGGACCTCGTCCGAGACGAGTACCTGGCCCGCCGGTGCGGTCAGCGCCGAGCGCACGCACCGGTCGAGCACCCCGCCGGTCACCACGGGCACCGCGGACGGGAATTTCACCAGCACGTCGCCGGAATCGACGACCACGTGCGCAGCCCTGCCGTCCTCGGCCAGCCGGTCCCGGATCCGCAGCGCCGCGCGCACCGCCCGGATCTCGTCGTCGTCCTGGGTGCGCTGCGCGCCGAACAGGCCCAGCAGCACCGGCCCCGGCCCGCCCGGCTCGTGCCCGCGCTCGGCGGCCACCTCACTGCCGACGACCGCCCGCAGCGTCTCCAGCGCGTCGTCCGCGTCCTCCGGATCCTCGGGCGCGTCCGCCAGCGCGACCCCGACCACGACCACCGGCTTGCGTTCGCTCGCCCGGACCGGCGGCTCCGGCGCGGCGGCCACGGGGATCCGGGCCACCGTCGGCGTGGACAGCGCGGTTGAGGGCAGGGCCGGTGCGGGCAGAGCCGGAGCCGGTGCGGTCTCCCCACCGGGGGCGGAGGCGCGCACGGTCACCACCCCGTCGGAGGGCAGCAGCTCGGTGATCAACGCGGTGTCGTGATTGAGGATCGCGTGTTCGAGCTGCTGCAGTTCCTTGCCCGGCTCCAGCCCGAGCCCGTCGGCGAGGCTGGCCCGGGTGCGGCGGTACACCGCCAGCGCGTCGGCGTGCCGGCCGCAGCGGTAGAGGGCGATCATCAGCTGCCCGTTGAGCCGTTCACGCTGCGGCTGCCGGCCAGCCTGCTCGTGCAGATCGGCGAGCACCTCCTGGTGCCGGCCCCGGGCCAGTTCCAGCGCGAACAGCTGCTCGTACAGCCCGAGCCGCTGGTCCTCCAGGGTGACCAGCTCCGGCCATTCGATCCCGGTCTCCACCAGATCCGCCAGCGCCCGGCCCTGCCACAGCCCCAGTGCCTCGCGGCAGGTGGCGGCCGCCTGATCGGGGTCCTTGGCCTCCTGCGCCCGGCTCGCCTGTTCGGCCAGCCGCTGGAAGCGCGCCGCGTCGACCAGCTCGCTGTCCACCTGCAGCAGGTAACCGGGCGCGTGCGTCAGCAGGATCGCGCGTTCGGCGGTCTCCCTCGGCGCGGACAGCACCGTGCGCAGGCCCGACACCGAGTTCTGCACCATCTTCCGCGCGGTCGCGGGCACTCCGTGCGGCCACAGCGCCGACAGCAGCCGGCTGGTCGCCACGACCTCGTTGCGGTGCAGCAGCAGATAGGACAGCAGCGATCGCTGGGTGGTCCCGCGCAGCGGCACCTGGCATCCATTGTGGACTATGGTGAGAGGTCCTAGAAGCGTGAAACGCATGGCGCGGCCCCTCACGTCGAGTGCGGATCTTCTGCACCCACCGTCGGTGATTCGCCCACCGGTGGCAATCCAAGCGCAGGGGAGTCTGGGCTATTGCCAGAGTCCGGCGGATCTTGCCGACCCTCCGGTTTGCTGATTGACCTCGTGCGTACGCGGATGGTATTCGCGCGCAAACTCTCGGTGTGAAATGTCTCAGGATGAAAACTCTCAGTGGGCGGCAGCGATCGCAGACTGCAGCAGCACGCTCACTGCGGTACCCGAGAAGACGCTGAGTGTCGCGTTGTGTCGCCAGAGATGGAGACCGGTCGTGACCGCGAGGGCGGCGGCCACCGGTCCGGAAGAGGTCCAGACCAGGGGATCGACGTCGCGCAGCGTGTAGGTGGCGAGGATCACCATCATGCCGACGGGCAGGCATTCCCCGAGCCGGGCGAGCAGAGCACTGTGCCGCAGCCGGGCCAGTATGGCGAACGGAGCAAGCCGCAGCGTCCACGACTACTACCTGCGGGTGCTCGTGGCCGACCACGAGGAGTACGAGGCGCTGACCCTGACCCGGCTGTCCCGGCTCCCGGCGCTGAGCCGCATCAGCTCACACCAGACGATGCGCCTGGTGAAGGGCTGACCCGGCCTCGCCCCGTCCGTGCCGCCCTAGCCGTGCGGACGCTGCATCACGTCGGCGGTGTATTTCACCGACGAGGCGGCGTGCCGGGAGGAGAACGGGCATTTCCAGTTCTCTTCCGTCATCCGGCCGGCGAAATGCCGCGACGGCTTCCGGTATTCGTAAGTGGTGAAGCTCGGATTGACGGAGCCGTTGGTGACCTGCTCGCGTTTGCGGATCGCGTCCTGCATCGTGAAGAATTTCTCGCCGAGCAGCATGAACTGGGTCAGCGAGTTGAAGGCCATCGCCGGGCGCTGGAAGCGGCGGCTCGCCCGCGACGCGCCCGGGTGCATGCCCGCCACGAAGAACGCGTGACCCGCCACGTGGAAGCCGAAGTTCGGCTCCTCGGGGTCCGAGGTCGCCCCGGTCTCGATCCCGTAGGTGCGGCTGTCGATGTCGTGCATGAGCTGCAGATGCCGCCACACCAGCCGTTCGTGCTCCCGTTCGTCGAGTACTTCCCGCGGGGTCTCGAAGGTCGCGATGAACGTGCGGAAACTCCGATCCGACAACGCCGGCCGCAGATCGCGGGCGAATTCGAGCAGGTCGCGGTAGTTGTCCCGGACCGAGTCCGGGTCGCCCAGCGCGGAGTAGTGGGCGTGCTCGATCGTGCCGCGTTTGAGCGCGGCCCGGGCGGCCAGACAGCTGAATTCGGTGCTCTGAATGAACTCCTCGAGTTCGGGTCGGAACGTGGTCATCGTGCTCCCTTGGTCCGGCGGGCTCCCGCGGAGCCGATCGAAGACAGGCTGAAAGCACCGATTTCCCGAGGCCGGCATCGGATCCTGCCGGATCGATGGGCGAAATACGGCGTTTTTCGAGCTTAATCGATGACCACCGCCGGACCGGTGGCGTTCGGCCACCCGGCGCCCACCCCCCGGTAACCGGACCCCCACTCCCCGCACCCGATGGCCCGGACGTAAGGCTGTGAAGGGTCCCTTCACGGACTCAGAGTCCGTGAAGGGACCCTTCACAGCTCGACCTCGTCGGACGGGTGCGTCGGGAGGGCGGGCGGGTTGTCTTTTCGGCACCGCCC
>NZ_QZFV01000133.1:0-23289 GCF_003600245.1 Amycolatopsis panacis | reverse complement strand
ATGTTCACCCACACCCACACCACCACCCAGACAACGTGATGGGCAGGGCCCGCGGCCCCGCCCAACCATCACAACCCCCCAACCACAACCGCCACCAACCAGCCAAACCGAAAACGCAACAGCCTCCAGAGTCCGTGAAGGTGCCCTTCACGGCCCGTCGCAGACTCGAAGGAGGGGGATCTCCCGCCATAGCTGGGCCGGGGGGGGCGAAGCTTCGACCGGCGTGAAGTCAGCTCATCCAGCCACCTCTCGTTGCGCCGCAACCCATTCGCCCACCAGAGTGTCCAAAGCAGACAGAGGCACCGCGCCGTGGCCGAGCAGGACGTCGTGGAAGCCGCGCAGGTCGAAACGGTCACCCAGGGCGCGTTCCGCCTCCGCGCGGACTCGTTCGATCTCCAGGCGCCCCACCATGTATCCGAGCGCCTGGCCGGGGTTCGCGGCGTAGCGGTCGATTTCCCCCTCGATCTCCACCCGCGCCATCGGGGTGTGCTCGATCAGGTAGTCCACCGCCTGCTGCCGGGTCCAACCCAGCGCATGCATCCCGGTGTCCACCACCAGCCGCCCGGCCCGCATCGACTCCAGGGTGAGCATGCCGAGGCGCGCGATGTCGTCGGAGTACAGGCCCATCTCGTCGGCCAGCCGCTCGGTGTAGAGGCCCCAGCCCTCGGTGTAGGCGTTGAACAGCACGATCCGGCGCAGCATCGGCAGATCGCTGAGCTCCTGCGCCAGCGTCAGCTGGAAATGGTGCCCGGGAACGGCTTCGTGGAACGCGATCGCCTCGCTCGTGTGCCGCGGCCGGGCCTTCGCCTCGTAGGTGTTGGCGTAGTAGGTGCCCGGGCGAGAGCCGTCCAAGGCAGGCGGCAGGTAGTAGGCGATAGTGCCGCTCACCTCGTCCGCCTCCGGTACCGGCGCGACCTCGCACCGGCTCGCGGGAATCCGCAGGAACCATTGCGGCGCAGCGGCTTCCGCCCGGGCCACCGCGGCGCGGGCGGCGGCCAGCAGCTCCTCGCCGTCCTGCCAGCGCAGCGCCGGGTCGGTGCGCAGCCGCTCGAAGATCTCCGGCAGCTCACGCGTGCCGAACACCCGCTCGCCGAGCGCGCGGTACTCCTCGGCCTGCGCCTCGATCATCGCCAGGCCGGTCTCGTGCAGTTCCCGGGCGGCGTGATCGGTGGTGGTCTGGGCCCGGATCAGGCCCTGGTACTTCTCCGCCCCGCCGGGCAGGTGACCGATCCCGGGCTGCGTGTCCGGTTTCGCGATCGGCAGCAGCTCACCGGCGAGGAAATCGCGATAACGCCGGTAGGCGGGCCGCACGACCTCGCCCAGCAACCGATCGCGTTCCTCGTCGAAGCCCGCCACCTCGGCCTTCGCCGTGATTCGCAACGGATCGTCCTGCTCTGCGGCGAGATATCGCTCGACGTAGTCGATCCCGATGCGCACCAGGAACTCCGGCGGCACGAGACCCTCGGCCGCGGCGGCGCGCTGCCGCTCGATCACCGCGTCGAGAAAGCCGCCGAGCGCGCTCAGCCGGCTCAGGTAGCCGCGGGCCTTTTCCGCGTCGTCCGGCACCAGCTGGGGCAGCTCGATCAGCAGGCGCAGCGCGGGCGAGCTGAGCCCGTCGCTCACCGCGAACCCGGCCAGCTGCGAATCGATGGTGTCGAGCGCACAACGGGCACGGGCGAGGACGACCTGCCTGGTCACGGCCTCGGCGCGGTCCAGCCCGGCCGGGTCGATCGCCTCGGCGCGGCGCGCCAGCTCGGCGTAGGCCGCACGGTGCCGTTCGGCCGCGGCGAGGCTCGGGTCCGGCAGGGTGCCGTGGTCGCCGGGCAGCCCCCAGATCGTGCGGTCCAGCGGGTTGCCCTCGAAGTCCAGCTCCACCAGCTCATCGGCCAGCCCGTTGACGGTGTCGCCGTGCCCGGCGACCCAGTCCGAGACGACCGTGTCCAGCACCGAGAGCGGCAGCGAACCGCCGGAGAGCACGGTGTCGTGGAACCCGCGGATGTCGAACCGGCTGCCCAGCCGGGCCTCCGCCTGCGCCCGCAGCCGCTGGATCTCCAGCCGCCCCACCAGATACGCCAGTGCCTGCCCCGGAAAGCCGAGGTAGCGGTCGATCTCGGCCTCGATCTCCACCGGCGCCATCGGGGTGTGCTCGATCAGGTAGTCCACCGCCTGCTGCCGGCTCCAGCCCAGCGCGTGCATACCGGTGTCCACCACCAGCCGCCCGGCTCGCATCGACTCCAGGGTCAGCATGCCCAGCAGGGAGACATCGTCGGAATACAGGCCCATCTCGTCGGCCAGCCGCTCCGTGTAGAGACCCCAGCCCTCGGCGTAGGCGGTGAAATCGTTGATCCGGCGCAGCAACGGCAGATCCGTGAGGTCCAGCGCGGCACTCAGCTGGAAGTGGTGGCCCGGGATCGCCTCGTGGAACGCGGTGGCCTCCGCGGTGTGCCGGAACCGCTCGGTGGCCTGATGGGTGTTGGCGAAGTAGGTGCCCGGCCGGGACCCGTCCGTGGCCGGCCGCAGGTAGTACGCGGGCGGCGCGCTGGGAGCCGAGTCCTCGGGCACCGGCACGACGATCCAGGGGTGCTGCGGGATCTTCCCGAACCAGTTCGGCGCCTCGGCGGCGGCCCGCGTGATCGCGGCCCGCGCGGTCTCCAGCAGCTCCTCGGCACTGGCCCAGCGCAGCTTCGGATCGGTGCGCAGCCGCTCGAAGATCTCCGGCAGCTCACGCGTGCCGAACACCCGCTCGCCGAGCGCGCGGTACTGCTCGATCTGGCCCTCGATCACGGCCAGGCCGGTCTCGTGCAGCTCCTGCGGGGTGCGGTCGCTGGTGGTGTGCAGGCGGGCCAGCCGGGCGTAGATCTCCGCACCGCCGGGCAGCCAGGACACGCCCGCGCGCTCGTCCGGCCTGCCGTGCGGGAGGACCTCGGCGGCCAGCACATCGCGGTACTCCCGGAATCCCGGGCGGACCACGTCGCGCAGCAGGGCATCCCGCCGCGTGGCGAACTCCTCGTCCGGCGCGGGCTGGCGCCGCAGCGGATCGTTCTCCGGCTCGGCGAGGTAGCGATCAAGGTGCTCGACGGCCCCGCGCACCAAGCGGTCGACCGGCAGCAGCCCGTCCGCGATCCCCGCCAGGTGACGCTGCCCGCAGACCCGCAGGTACTCCGGGATCGCCGCCAGCCTGCCCAGGTGCGCCTCGGCGGAGGCGCCCGCGGTCACCGTGACCATCGGCAGCATGGTGAGCAGGCCCGAGGCTGGTGAGGTGAAGAGGCTGCTCACCGAGAACTCGACGGTCCGGGTGTCGATCCGGTCCAGCCATTCGGCGATCGTGCTGAGCAGGACCTCGCGGGTGACCCGATCGGTCGCGCCGAGCCCGGCCGGATCGATCGCCTCGGCCCGCTCCCGCATCGCGAGCAGCCAGCGGCGCTGCTCCGCCTCGGCCGCGGCACTCGGGTCGCCGAGCCCCGGCGCGTCCGGGCGCAGTCCGGAGACCGCGGCGTAGAGGGGGTCGAAATCGAACATTCCGTCGACGAATTCGTCGGCGAGCACGGCGGCGGTCATGGGCGCTGGGCTCCTGCGTGGTTCCGGTGGTCCGACCGGCGCGTGGCCCGATCGGCATCGCGGTCAGCCGGGCGGTGGCCCGCTGCGATGCCCTGCCGACCCTAATGCAGCCGGGGTGCGCAACGCCCGTTTCCGGAGCGAGAGGCCCGTTCACATCCAGCGAACACGGCGCCGCCACCCGGCTGGACCGTCCCGTCGCAAGGGCCGCGAGACGGTAGCGTTGCCGGAGTGGCCGTGTCCGATCCCGCCGATGTCCGCCTGCTCGCCGCGCTGGCCGAGCTGGGCAGGACGGCCGTGCACGAACTCGCCGCGAAAGTCGGGATGGACCCGCGCGAGGTGGCCTACCGGCTGGTCTCGCTGTCCGGCAGCGGATTGCCGCTGCTGGTCGGTGTGGAAAGTGACCCGAACGGTCTACGTGCAGCCCTATCGGGGGTACCCCCGTCGTGGCAGCGGCCGGGGCCGGGCGGGCAGGCCGGTCGGATGCCGCCGACCGGCGGGATGCCGTCGCCGGGCGCGGCGCCAGGGTACGGGGCTGGGCCGGGAACCGGGTGGGGGACGCCGGGTTATGGGGCGCAATCCGGGGCGGTGCCCGGTGATCGCGGGATGCAAGGCGGTGCGGTGCCGAGTGGGGTGGCGCCGGGTGGTGCGGCGCCTGGGGCTGGTGCGGTAGCGGGTGGCGGATGGCCGGGCGGTGCGGCTCCCAATGGCGAAGTGCCGGGTTGGGCGACGCCGGGTGGCGCAGGGCAGGACAGTGGAGCGCAGGGCGGCAGACCGGCCAACGCAGTCCCCAGCGGCGTCCTTCCGGGCTGGGCAACGCCAAACGGCGCCGGACCGGACAGCGGAACCCCAAGCGGTGTTCTGCCGGGTTGGGCAACGCCGAGTGCCGGCTGGCAGGACGGTGGAGCGCCTGGCGGCGGAGGACCGGGCGGTGCGGCTCCTGGCAGTGCACTGGGCTGGGCGACGCCGGGCAGTGTGGGTACCCACGGTGGAGTACCGGGCGGCGAGCCGGGCAATGCAGCCCCGGGCAGCGCTACGCCGGGCTGGGCAGCGACGAGAAGCACAGTGCCAGATGGCAGAGCGCCTGGCAGCGGAGGACCGGGCAGCGCGACCCCGGGCAGTACAACCACAAGCGGCGCCGCGGACTGGGCGACGCCGAGCACTGCAGGCCCGGACAGTGGTGTACCGGGCGCCGGAGGGCCGGGCGGGATACAGGCGCAGTGGGCGGGAGGCGGATCTGCGACGCAGGGTGCCGGACCGCGGTCCGGCGGCGCGCCGGGGTTCGCGGGCCGGCCGGGAGCCGGGACCGCTTGGGCGGCAATGCGTTCCCCGGCACTGGGACAGCCGAACGCTTCCGCGGACAACACCGTCCACAGTGGACAATACGGGCCGGCGCACGGTGTGCCGTCCGGAGCATACGGAGCACCATCGGGGGTGCGGGGCACACCGTCAGGGGCATACGGGTCCCCCTCAGGAGTGCAGGGCGCACCATCGGGGCCGTACGGAGCGACGGTGCAGGGCGCACCGTCAGGCGCGTACGGAACCCCAGGGCCATCAGGTGCGTACGGGGTTCAACCCGCGCAGTCCGGACCGTACGGAGCGCCATCGGGCGCGTACGGCGTGACAGGAGCGGCCGCTGTGACGGATCCGGCCGTCACCACCTGGGGCGTGCCGCAGACCGCGTCGTGGGCGCGCGGGGACGAGCCCCGACTGGAAGCCCCGGCCGGCGGACAGCGCGGGCGGATCGGCGAGAAGCTGGAGACGCAGGGGCTGGAGGGCGAGCAGCTCACCGTGCAACTGCTGGAGGTACAGGACCCGGCCGATTTCCTGTTCGGCGCGGCCGGGTACCGGCTGGAGGAAGGCGAGCGCGCAGTGGTCGTGCACACCGAGATCACCAACCGCGGCTCGGTGCCGTTCGCGTCGTTGCCGGACAACTACCTCGAACTGCTCACTGCCGACAGCGGCACCGTCGCCAAGGCACCCGTCTCGCTTACCTCCCGGCCACCGCACAAGATCGGGGTACGGCCGGGTGAGACGCTGGGCGGCCACACCGTGTACGTGCTCCCGGAAGCCACCCAGGTCGTCTCGGTGCGCTGGAGCCCCCGCCCCGAGCCCGACGAACGTACGCTCACCTGGACGGTGTGACCGGGGATCAGGCGTATTCGTCGCGCAGGATCTGCAGGGCGTTCGCAAGGTCGTCCGGGTATTCGGCTTCGAACTCGACCCAGCGGCCGTCGGCCGGGTGCGCGAACCCGAGGGTCCGCGCGTGCAGCCACTGCCGCGAAAGGCCCAGCTTGCGCGCCAGCACCGGGTCAGCACCGTAGGTCAGGTCCCCGGCGCACGGATGCCGGAGCGCGGAGAAGTGCACGCGGATCTGGTGCGTACGCCCGGTTTCGAGCTTCACGTGCGCCAGCGACGCCGCGCGGAACGCTTCGACCACTTCGTAGTGCGTCACGCTGGGACGCCCGCCCGCGACGACGGCGAACTTGTAGTCGTGCCGCGGATGCCGGTCGATCGGGGCGTCGATGGTGCCGCGCGTCGGATCCGGATGCCCCTGGACGACGGCGTGGTAGCCCTTGTCCACAGTGCGTTCCTTGAACGCCCGCTTCAACACCGTGTATGCGTGCTCGCTCTTCGCCACCACCATCACGCCCGTGGTGCCCGCGTCGAGCCGGTGGACCACGCCCTGCCGCTCGGCGGCGCCGGACGTGGCGATCCGCAGCCCGGCCGCCGCGAGCCCGCCGACGACCGTGGGACCGGTCCAGCCCGGGCTCGGGTGGACGGCGACACCGACCGGCTTGGACAGCACCACGATGTCCCCGTCGTCGTGCAGAATCCGCATCCCTTCGACCGGTTCCGCGATGATCTCGGCAGGCCGCGCCGGTTCCGGCAGGGTCACCTCAAGCAGACCGCCGGCGGACAGCCGGTCGGACTTCCCGGCAGGACGCCCGTCGAGCAGCACGTCACCGGCCGCGGCGAGATCCGCGACCGCGGTGCGCGACAGGCCGAGCAGCTTGGCCAGTCCCGCGTCCACGCGCATCCCATCGAGCCCGTCCGGGACGGGCAGCATGCGCGCGCTCACTTGGCGTCCTTCTTCGAACGTGTCGAGGTGCCGTCGTAGTCCTTGCCCAGCAAGGACAGCAGCACGATCAGCGCACCGCCGACGCAGATCGCGGAGTCGGCGATGTTGAAGATGGCGAAGCCCTGGCCGTTGGGTGCGAAGGCGGAGATGAAGTCGATGACGTGGCCATGCAGCGGGCCCGGCGCGCGGAACAGGCGGTCGGTCAGGTTGCCGAGCGCACCCGCGAGCACCAGGCCGAGCCCGATCGCCCAGCCGACCGAGCGCAGCCGCCGCGCCAGCCACACGATGGCCACCACGACCGCCGCGGCGATCAGCGCGAGCACCCAGGTCATCCCGGTGGCCATGGAGAAGGCGGCCCCCGGATTGCGGATCACCTGCAGGTAGATCAGCCCGCCGAGGATGCGGACCGGCTCCTTGCCCTCCAGATTGGCCGCGACCAGGTTCTTGGTCACCAGGTCGATCACCCAGATCAGCACCGCGACCGCGAACACCAGGCCGATCCGCCGCTTGGGCAGCGACGGCGCCGGGGCCACCTCGGCTCCTCCGGTATCCCCCCCGGGCCGCGGCTCGGCAGGCCCGGGCACGTCAGGCTCGGGCACAGCGGGCTCGGACACGTCGGATTCGGGCGAGGGCTCGGTGCTCACTCCCCCATTGTCCACGCTCGCCCCCGGCCCACTCCCAGCACCGCCGTCAGGCACAGAACGGCGGCAGCTCACGCGGGTCGCCGACCGGCGCCCACCGGCCGTCCACCTTGGTGTATTCCCACCGAGCGCCGCGGGCGACGATCTGCCGCAAGGCCAGCAGGAGCCGGTCGACGTGCTCGGCGGTGCTGCCCAGCCCGAGGCTCACGCGGAGCGCCTGCTGCCCTTCGCCGCCGGTCTCGCGGATCAGGCGGCGAGTGGCGACGTGGGCACAGAACGCGCCGTCGCGCACTCCGATGCCGTACTCGGCCGACAGCACGGCGGCGACCCAACCCGGGTCGAATCCGTCGACGACGAAGCTGACCGTGCCGACGCGGTCCACCGGGGCGTCGAACAGCCGCAGTTCGGCGCAGCCGGGCAGCACGGCGAGGCCCGTGCGGAGCCGTTCGAGCAGCTCGGCCTCGTGCGCGCCGATCGCGTCCCAGTTCGCGGCCAGCTGTTCGCAGGCGACGCTCAGCGCATACACGCCGACGGTGTTGGGCGAGCCCGCCTCGTGCCGCTCCGGCCCGGCGTTCCAGACCACGGCCTCTTCGGTGACCAGCTTCGTCGCACCGCCGCCGGCGAGGTACGGCACGGCCGCGCGCAGCCAGTCGCTCCGGCCGATCAGCGCGCCGGCACCGAACGGCGCGTAGAGCTTGTGCCCGGACAGCGCCACGTAGTCCACGTCGAGCTCCCGCAGCGAGATCCGCCGGTGCGGCGCGAGCTGCGCGGCGTCCAGCGCCACCCGGGCACCGTGTTTCCGCGCCACCGCGGAGATCTCCGCCACCGGCAGCAGTTCACCGGTCACATTGGACGCTCCGGCGACGACCACCAGCCGCGGCCCCTGCGGGCAGGCGGCCAGCGCTTCGTCCACAACGGACACTGCGGCCAGCCGGGTACGCGGCAGCGACACCCGGCGCACGTTCGGCCCGCGCCACGGCAGCAGCGCGGCGTGGTGCTCGGTGTCGAACACGACCACGGAAGTGTTGCGCGGCAACGCCTTCGCCAGCAGGTTGAACGCATCGGTGGTGTTGCGGGTGAACACCACGGTGTCGGTGTCGCGGGCGTCGGCGAAGCGGCGCAGCACTTCCCGCGTGCGCTCGTACAGCCGGGTGGAGACCTGCGACGCGAACCCCGCGCCCCGGTGCACGCTGGCGTACCAGGGCAGGAACTCGTCGACCGCGGACCGGACCGCGGACAGGCACGGCGCACTGGCCGCGTGGTCGAGGTTGGCGTAGGAGACGTCGCCGCCGGTCACCAGCGGTACGCGCAGGCCGGCACCGGCCACCGGCGGAACAGAGGTTTCGGTGGTCCGGTCGAGTGCGAGAGTCATGACGCTGCCTCCTCGGCAATCCGGGGGACCCGGCGAGGGGCCCGCGCTTGCCCGCCGCACTGCGCGACCGGCCCGGTCCTCACCCGGGGCACCCCACCGCGGAAGGAGGGTTGCCGGCCAGCAAGCCGGGGCTTGACGCTGGCACTCATGACCTGCCGAGAACGATAGCCGATCATCGGCGCGCGGCACCAGCCCATTCCGTGATCTGAGACGGCCGTCACCCGGTCAGTCCACAGTGGACTGTCCCGGTCAGCGGCCGGACTCGCCGCGCCACCTGGCCAGCCGCCCGGCCCGGTCCACCGCGCGGATCCGCAGCTCGGCGGCTTCGCGCACGTGCTCGGTGGCGACCACGAGCAGCTGGTCGTCCTCCTGCAGCCGGCTCGTCTTCTGCGGGGTGAACCCGGCTCCGCCGCGCACCACCAGGCTCACCGTGGCCCCGGCGGGCAGCCGCAGCTCGGACAGGTACACGCCGTGCAGCTTCGAGCCCTTCTGGATGCGCACCTGCAGCAGCTCGGCGCCGAGCTCGTCGAGCGGGGCCGAGTCGACCTCGATCTCCTGCACCTCGCCCGCCCGGTCCAGCCGCAGCAGCCGCGCCAGCGGCCCCAGCGTCGACCCTTGCAGCAGGGTCAGCACGATGACGAGCACGAACACCGCGTCCACCAGCCGTTGCGCGCCCGGCACGCCTTGGGACAGCGGGATCATCGCGAGCACGATCGGCACCGCCCCGCGCAGCCCGGCCCAGGACAGGAACGCCTGCTCTCGCCAGGGCAGCCGGAACGGCAGCAGGGACAGCGCCACCGACAGCGGCCGGGCCAGCAGCAGCACGACCGCGCCCGCGACCAGGCCGGGCACCAGCGTCTCCAGCAGCCTGCCCGGCGAGGCGAACAGGCCGAGCAGCACGAACAGCCCGATCTGGGCGAGCCAGCCGAGCCCTTCGGCGAAGGACAGGGTGTCCGAGCGGTGCGGCAGCTTCGAATTGCCCAGCACCAGCCCCGCGACGTAGGTGGCGAGCAGGCCGGAGGCGTGCGCGAGCTGACCCGAGGAGTAGGCGAGCACGCACACCGCGACCGTGGCGAGCGGGTAGAGCCCGGTCGCCGGGAGCGCGGCCCGGCGCAGCGCCTGGGTGCCGAGCCAGCCGAACGCCAGCCCGATGGCCAGGCCGGCGGCCAATTCGTAGACCACCACCAGCGGCAGCGACCAATCGACCGCATCCCCGGAGGCCAGTACGATCACCGCGATGTAGGCGGGCGCGTCGTTGATCCCGGACTCGAGTTCGAGCATGCCGGACAGCCGTTTGCCGATTCCGGCCGAACGCAGCACGGAGAACACCGCCGCGGCGTCGGTGGAGGCCAGTACCGCGCCCCACAGCAGCGCCAGCCGCCAATCGAGGCCGAGCAGCCAGTGCAGCGCCGCGCCGGTGACCACGATGCTGATCACCACGGCCACTGTGGACAGCACGATCCCGGGCCCCAGCGAGGATTTGACCGACGACCAGCGGGTGGTGAGCCCGCCTTCGGTGAGAATCAGCACCAGTGCGGCCAGCCCGAGCGACTGGGTGAGCGCCGGGTTGTCGAAGTGGATACCGAGGCCGGATTCCCCGAGTACCACGCCGATCGCGAGATACAGCAGCAGTGACGGGAAGCCGAGCCGGATGGACACCCGCACCGCGAGCACCGAGGACAGCAGCACCAGTCCGCCGACGCCGAGGAGTACCGGAAGTCCGTCCATGTCGCCTCCCCGTCCCCGACCCGCAGCGCGTCCAGAATAGTGAGGCGCCCGGCGCGGCCGGACACGTGTCCCCGAAACGGATGTTCCAGTCCTTTTCGGACGGTGCGACGGCTAGGGCACGGCGGCGAGGAATTTCGCGCCGAGGGCGACCGCCGGACCGGAGTCCTGGCCACCTTCGAGAAAGACCGAGAACGCCACGTCACCGCGGTAGCCGACGAACCAGCCGTGTGCCTGGGCGCCGTCGCCGAACTGCGCGGTGCCGGTCTTGCCGAACACCGCACCCGAACGGGCGAGCCCGGTGGCGGTGCCCGCGGTGACCACCTCCCGCAGCATCGTGCGCAGCGGCGCCAGCACCGCGGCGGGCGGCGGCGCGTAGGCGGTGACGACCTTGGTGCCGCCGTCCGGCCAGAGCTGCGGCGTGATCGCGCGCCCACTCGCCGCGGTCGCCGCCAGTACCGCGGCGCCGAACGGGCTGACCTGCACGGTGCCCTGGCCGATGCCGTCCTCGACCTGTTCGTCCGGGCTCTGCGAGGGATCGACCCGACCCAGTTCGGTGCGCATGCCGGGGAGTTCGAAGTCAGCGTTGAGGCCGTACTGCGTGGCGGCTTTCGCCAGTGCGTCGGCGGGCAACTGCGCGGCGAGCTTGCCGAACGTGGTGTTGCAGGAACGCGCGAACGCCCGCTGCAGCGTGGTCGTGCCGAGGTCGAAGCCCTCATTGGACAGTGTTCGGGTGCCGATTCGTTCGGTGAGCGGACAAGCCATCGGTGAGTCCACAGTGACCAGACCGGCTTCCAGCGCGGCGGTGGCGGTGACGATCTTGAACGTCGAACCGGGCGCGTACTGTCCGCTGAACGCCGATGCCGGGTTGTCCACCTGGCTGTTCTGCGCCACCGCCAGCACATCGCCGGTAGACGGCTGAAGCGCGACCAGGACGGCCTTGCCGCGATAGCCGTCGACAGCGGCCTGCGCAGCTGCCTGGATCGCCGTGCTGACGCTGCTCGTCATCGGCTTTGGCTCGGCGCCGGCGTGTCCGAACAGCGTCTCCTGGCTCTTGCCTTCGCGATCGACCCGCTCCACCGCGAACGCGTCTCCGGACGACGCCCGGGCATGTGAGGTGAGCGCGGAACGCAGCAGGGGGAACGCCTTGTCATCGGCCAGGCGCAGCCCGCCCTCGCCGGCCAGCACGACCGCCTTGCCGTCGCGGTCGACCACCGCCGGGACGTCGGAGGCGGCGGTGGAGACCACCAGCCGTTGCCCGTCCTGCAGCTTCGGGTGCAGCACCGACGGCGCCCAGTGCACATGCCAGCCGTCCGGCCCACGGACGACGTCGAACGCAGCCGGATACGACCACACCCGGCCGGGCGCGAAGGTCCAGGTAACCGTGTAGGAGGCGGCCACGCGATCACCTGCCGGCGCGCCGAGCTTGTCCAGCTTCGTGACGACATCGTGGGGCTTCAGCACGGACCAGACGTCGCGCACCGCGGCCGACGCGGTCTGCGGCTGGTCGGTGACCTGGCCTGCGTCGTCGGCCTTACCTGCGGCGAAGGCGGTGAGGTACTGGCGGGCGGCTGTCCCTGGATCGACCGGGCCGGGTTCGGCGGTGTCCGCCGTGTCGGCCGCTGGTGCGGGTGATGCCCCGCCGGTCAGCGACAGCACCGCGGCGACGACGATCACGACCACGGCCAGCGCGCCCCCGATCAGGACGCCCCTTTTTGCGGCAGGACTCACCTGTGCTCCCCCTCCGGGCCTCGTGGCGCGCCCACGCCCGGCGCCCGTTGGCTCATCGCCAATGGGGGCCGGGTGTTACCGGGAAGGAGGGCGGTGGCTGATCAGGGGTGGATCGCCAGCCGGGGAAGGTCACCGAAAAGGAAAACCCGGCCCACGAAGGGGCCGGGCGGTGTGTTTGCCCATCGTAGCCGATCCTCGTCAGTGCCCGCCACTTACCAGCCCGGTGGGCGGCTGAGCTTGCCGACCCGGGCAGGGAGCTGGGCGCTCTTCAAATCGTCCGCAGTCAGTTGCCACCACCAGTGTCCGCCGACACCTGCACCGGCGTCAGCGCTCAAGGCGCCCGCGACGTAGTTACGGGTCGGATTGACCACTCCGACGGGACACCGCCGGCGCGCTTGTTCGATCGGAAACGCGAGATCGCTGTCATTGCTGACCACCACCACCGCATCCACCCGCTCGTACAGCAGATCCAGCAGGAGGTGCGAAGCGACGTTGACGTCTGATCCCTTTTCCTCACGCCGGGCCACCGACACCATGAACCGGGCATCCGGCACCGGTTGCCCGGAGGAATCCTGGATCATGATCGGCCACCCGGCCGTGGCCACTTCAGGCTTGCCTCTCGCTCCTTTCACCGCCAACGGCGCGGTGGCCACCCGATTGACATACCGGCCCAGCTCGATCACGTCGACCGAGCGCGCCTCCTTCAACGCGCGCAAATAGACATTCTGGTCCCGCGTGCCCGCCGGATGACTCGCACCGCTGATCCTTGCCGTGCGGAACACCACTCTCGCCACGCTCGCATCACGCCAGCCCGAGTGTCGATCGACGGTGTTCTCCGCCAAGCGCCGGACGTCAAGCCACCGCCAACCGGCAATCCCGGATCCACCCACGATGCCGCGTCCACCGTAATACAGATTGTAACCGTCGACGTACACTCCAACACGCATAGTGACCAGATTAGCGGTGCATCCCAGCAGCGCTCACGCCTTCGCGACCGCCACCCGGACCGGCACACCCTCCCCGACCGTGCCCTCGAAGCCTCCGGCCACCTCGCCATGGGAAACCGACGTCGTCAGCGTCTCCGTGGCGATGAACTTCTCATGCGCACGCGCCGCCGAAAGCACGTCTTCGGGGGCGTCGACGGTCAGCGTGATGCGGTCCGCGACGTCGAGGTCGGCGTCGCGGCGGGCTTGCTGGATCACGCGGATCAGGTCGCGGGCCACACCCTCGGCGGACAGCTCCGGGGTGACCTCGGTGTCGAGCACCACCAGTCCCGCCCCGCCCGGCAGCTCGGCCGCGGCGCCACCACCGGCGGCGACCAGGCGGCGTTCGTACTCGCCCTCGGCCAGTTCGACCCCGGCGGCGACGACCGCGCCGGAGGCGGAGGTGGTCCAGTCGCCGGACTTGACCGCCTTGATCACCTGCTGCACGACCTTGCCCAGCCGCGGCCCGGCGGCGCGGGCGTTCACCGCGACCTCGAAGGTGCCGTGCGCGGCGACGTCGGTGGTCAGCTCGACCGCCTTGACGTTCACCTCGTCGCGCAGGATGTCGGTGAAGTCGCCCAGCGGCGCCACGTCCTCGGCCGCCACCAGCAGTTTCGCCAGCGGCAGGCGCACGCGCAGCTTGTTCGCCTTGCGCAGCGCCAGCGCCGAGGACGCCACCTGCCGCACCCGGTCCATCGCGGTCACCAGCGCGGCGTCCGCGGGCAGGTCGAGCGCGTTCGGCCAGTCGGTCAGGTGCACCGAGCGCTCGCCGGTCAAGCCGCGCCACACCGTTTCCGTGGTCAGCGGCAGCAGCGGTGCGATCACCCGGCAGGTCACCTCCAGCACGGTGTGCAGGGTGTCGATCGCGTCCTGTTCCCCGGCCCAGAACCGGTCCCGGGACCGGCGGACGTACCAGTTCGTGAGCACCTCAAGGAAATCCCGCACGATCTGGCAGGCTCCGGCGACGTCATACCGGTCCAGCGCGGCCTCGACGTCGGTGACCAGCTCATGGGTCTTCGCGAGCACGTAGCGGTCCAGCAGGTGCGTCGAATCCGTGCGCCAGACGCCTTGCTTGCCCTCGGCATTCGCGTACAGGGCCAGGAAGTAGTACGAGTTCCACAGCGGCAGTACGGCCTGGCGCACAGCGTCCCGGATGCCGCGGTCGGTCACCACCAGGTTCCCGCCGCGCAGGATCGGGCTGGCCATCAGGTACCAGCGCATGGCGTCCGAGCCGTCGCGCTCGAAGACCTCGTTGACATCCGGATAGTTGCGCAGCGACTTGGACATCTTCTGCCCGTCCGAGCCGAGCACGATGCCGTGCGCGACGCAGGTGCGGAACGCCGGCCGGTCGAACAGCGCCGTGGCCAGGACGTGCAGCAGGTAGAACCAGCCACGGGCCTGGCCGATGTACTCGACGATGAAGTCGCTCGGGTAGTGGTGCTCGAACCAGTCCGCGTTCTCGAACGGGTAGTGCACCTGCGCGTAGGGCATCGAACCGGAGTCGAACCACACGTCGAGCACGTCCTCGACCCGGCGCATGGTGGACTTCCCGGTCGGGTCGTCCGGGTTCGGCCGGGTCAGCTCGTCGATGTAGGGCCGGTGCAGATTGTCCAGCCGGACCCCGAAATCACGCTCCAGCTCGTCCAGCGAGCCGTACACGTCCAGCCGCGGGTACGCCGGGTCGTCGGAGCGCCACACCGGGATCGGCGAGCCGAAGTAGCGGTTGCGCGAGATCGACCAGTCCCGCGCGTTTTCCAGCCATTTGCCGAACTGGCCGTCCTTGACGTTCTCGGGGTACCAGGTGATCTGCTTGTTCAGCTCGATCATCCGGTCCTTGAACTGGGTGACCGCGACGAACCACGACGACACCGCGCGGTAGATCAGCGGATTGCGGCACCGCCAGCAGTGCGGGTACGGGTGCTCGTAGGTCTCGTGACGCAGCAGCAGGGCGCCCTGTTCGGCTGCGGAACCGGTGCCGTTCTTGAGGTCACGGATGATGTTCGGGTTCGCGTCGAAGACCAGCTGGCCTTCGTAATCCGGCACGGTCGTGTCGAAGCGGCCCTGGGCGTTGACGGGAGTGACAGGCGTGATGTCGGCCGCGTCGGTGACGGCCTTGTCCTCTTCACCATAGGCGGGCGCGATGTGCACCACGCCCGTGCCGTCCTCGGTGGTGACGTAGTCCGCGGACAGCACGCGGTGCGCGTTCTCCGCGTCGGTGAAGTACGGGAACGGTGGTGCGTAACGGGTTCCGAGCAGCTCTTCGCCGGTGTAACGGGCGACGACCGTCGGCTCCTCCCCCAGCTCGCGCGCGTACGCGGCGACGCGGGCCTCGGCGAGCAGGAAGCGCTTTCCGGGGAAGCTCTCGCTCTCGACCACGACGTAGAGCACCTCGGGATGCACCGCGGTGGCGAGGTTCGACGGCAGCGTCCACGGCGTGGTCGTCCAGATCAGCAGGTACGCGCCGTCGAGGTCGTTACCGTTGCCCTGCAAGCGGAATCCGACCGTGACGGCGGGGTCCTGGCGCGTGCGGTAGACGTCGTCGTCCATCCGCAGCTCGTGGTTGGACAGCGGGGTCTCGTCGCGCCAGCAGTAGGGCAGCACGCGGTAGCCCTCGTACACCAGGCCCTTGTCCCACAGCTGTTTGAACGCCCAGATGACCGATTCCATATAGGACACATCGAGCGTCTTGTAGTCGTTCTCGAAGTCCACCCAACGGGCCTGGCGGGTGACGTACTCCTCCCACTCGCTGGTGTAACGCAGCACGGATTCGCGGGAGGCCTCGTTGAACTTCGCGACGCCCATCGCCTCGATCTCGGCCTTCTCGGTGATGCCGAGCTGGCGCATCGCCTCCAGCTCCGCGGGCAGGCCGTGGGTGTCCCAGCCGAAGCGGCGCTCGACGTGGCGGCCCTTCATGGTCTGGTAGCGCGGCACGATGTCCTTGACGTACCCGGTGAGCAAGTGCCCGTAGTGCGGCAGGCCGTTGGCGAAGGGCGGGCCGTCGTAGAAGACGTACTCGTTGTCGCCGTGCTCGCCCGCGGGGCGCGCGTCGATCGAGGCCTGGAAGGTGCGGTCGCTCTCCCAGTATTCGAGAACGTGCTTCTCCAGCGCGGGGAACGACGGCTGGGCCGGGACGGCGGCCTGCCCGTCCAGGGAAACCTGGGGGTACATCCGGGTGCTCCTTGCGTTCGTCGCTCGCGTAAGGGCGACCGGCGGTCACCCCCACGGGGACGAGACGCTCGCACGTCACGCGGTACCACCCCGCTTGCCCGGGGCAGGCCCCGGGCCACTCGTTCGACGGCGATGACGGGCCGCACCCGTCCGGTTCTACTGGGGGCCCGAGGCCCTGTTCTTCCGGAAGCTCCCCGGTGATGGCCGGATCGACGCTGCGCTGACACCAGATTAGCCCGCCGCATCAACCGGGTTTCCGCCAGCCTGTGCCCGCGTGGTCACCGCGATCACTCCGGCACCCGCGAGCCACAGTCCCGCGGACACCGGGGCGAGCAGGTGCAGCCCGTGCACGAACGTCCCGGCGGCGGCCGGTTCCCGGTCACCGCACCGAAACCGCCACGCCGAGTGCCCGCCTGTCCCGCGGCGTTGTTCACCCCGCCCGCGATGCCGGCGCGCTCGCCTGGTGCGTCGGCGACCGCGGCCGTCACCACCGCAGCGGTCACCTCGCGCTGGGCGACGGGCGGTCGCTGGCCGCCTCGGTCCTGGCCGGGGAAGCCGGGCTGTCCGCGCAGGGCGTACGCGTATCTGGCGAAACTGCTCGCCGCAGGCCTGGTGACCGCCGAACGCTCGGGGCGGCACCGGTTCTACCGGCTCACGGGGGTGCCCCGGAACTGCTGGAAACGCTGGCCCGGCACTCCCCCACCCAGCCGGTGCGCTCGTTGCGGGAGGGCACCCGCGCGGAGGCACTGCGCACGGCCCGCACCTGCTACGACCACCTGACCGGAAAACTCGGTGTGATGATCACCACAGCACTGCTGGAGCAGGGCGCACTGGTCACCCTGGATGGTGAACCGACCACCCGGCGTCGCGAGACAGGCCGGTTTTCCGCGCCGCTGCAAGAACATCCGTACGAGCTGGGACCACGAGCGCCCGAGGTGCTCGATGCGCTCGGCGTGGATCTGGCGCGGGTGCGCACCAGCCGCCGCCCGCTGCTGGGAATGCTGTGAAGGGACCCTTCACAGCCTCAGCGTCCGTGAAGGTTCCCTTCACAGCTCTTCAGCGGTGGGCGGCGGCCAGCACGGTGTCCGGGCCGCATCGGCCGCACGGGGTGAAGCCGAGCTGACGTGCCTCGCCGACGGCGATCGGGATGGTGTCGCGGCCGGAGAGCCAGCCGCAGTCGACCAGGTGGTAGCGGGGGTACTCGTCGACGACCACGACCTCGTCCTCCAGGTTTTTGATCACCTCGAGGTCCGCCTCGGCGGTCTCCTCCTCGCCGGGAGGCGTGTCGCGGACGGCCTTCGCGTCCGCCTTCGCCCCCTCGACGGGGGCCGGTGCCGGATCGCTCAGTTCACCCGTGGCGGGCAGCAGTTCGGTCGGTTCGGTATCGGACTCGGCACCGGTGCCGTCCTCGGCGTCCACCGGTTCCGGTGCGGCCTGCGCCCGATCGGCGGAACGGCGCCGCAGCCAGTCCACGAGCAGCAGCACCCCGGCGAACACGGACAGGCCGATCGAGACCCAGGCCCACAGCGACGTGGCCGTGATGAGGGCCGTGATGAGCAGCGCGAGCGCCGCCACCACCAGAACGAGGACGATGTAGAGCACGCTGAATTACAGCACGCAGGCGCCCACTCCGACGCGCGACCCGCCTGCCGCGGCGGCTCCCGGCCGTGCCGGAGCGCTACCCGGACGTGGCCGGGCACACCGTCGCCTCACCGGGCCGGCACGGCCAGGTGAGGCGACGGGGACGGCGGATCAGCCGGCTTCGGCGCGCGGGCCGAAGGAGTAGCCCTGGCCGCTGCTGGACGAGGAGGACTGGCCCGAGCCGGACGAGGAGGCGGTGGCCGGCGCCGCGGAGCCGCGGTCGTCCAGCTCGCGCAGCTGGGATTCGAGGAAGCCGCGCAGCCGCGTGCGGTACTCGCGCTCGATCGTGCGCAGTTCCTCGATCTTCTTGCCCAGCGCGCCCTTCTCGGCGTTCAGGTTGTTCATCGTCTCGGTGTACTTGCGCTGCGACTCGCGTTCCATGGTGGTCGCCTTGTCGCGGGCCTGGCGCTCCAGCGTCTCGGCGCGGGTCCGCGCGTCGTTCAGCATGGTCTCGGCCCGGGTGCGGGCCTCGTTGACCATCGAGTCCGACTTCGCCCGCGCGTCGGAGAGCAGCTGCTCGGACTTGGTCCGGGCCTCGGCGAGCATCCCGTCGGACTCGGTCTTGGCCTCGGCGGTCAGCCGGTCGGCCATCTCCTGGGCCAGGCCGAGCACCTTGGCCGCCTGGACGTTCGGCTCGCTGTTGTCGCCGACCATCCCGTGGGCCTGGGTCTGCTCCATCGCCGAGGCGGGCGGCGGTACCGGCGCCAGCCGGCGCGAGGGCTCCTCGCGCACCGGGGGCGGCCCGGCCACCTTGGCGTTCTCCAGCTCGGCCCGGGTCGATTCGAGTTCCGTGTCGAGCTGCTCCATCTGCTGGCGCAGCTCGTTGTTGTCCTCGATCAACCGGGCAAGCTCGGTCTCCACCAGGTCGAGGAACGCGTCCACCTCGTCCTCGTTGTAGCCCCTCTTGCCGATGGGCGGCTTGCTGAACGCGACGTTGTGCACGTCAGCGGGGGTCAACGACATCAGATCACCTCACGCACTCCATGGCCTGCCGGACTCACCCTGGTGTCCCCGTTCACCTGGGTGTCGCCAGTTGCATCCCGAAGAACACGACCAGCAGCAGAACCATAATCGATAAGTCCAGTCCCATCCCGCCGACGCGAACCACAGGAATGATTCGCCGGAACAGCCGCACCGGTGGGTCGGTCACTGTGTAGATGGTCTCGAGCGTCACCGCAACCCCTCCGGCGGGACGCCACTCGCGCGCGAAGGTGCGCACGAGTTCGATGACGATACGCGCGGTCAGCAAAAGCCAGAACGCGAACAGCACGTACCAGACCACCAGCCACACAGCATTCACGGCGACCACTCTAGCGGGGGACGGCGGCGATGTGCGCAGGCTCCGCCCTGGCGCGGCGATGAGTCGACAAAATCACGTATGGCTGCGCTCAGCGGTCGGACCTGCTTCACCCGCGCAGGAACAATCCGCCCTCGGCGATCCGCCGGCGGTCCTCGGCGGTCACGTCGACGTCCGGCGGTGAGAGAAGGAACACCTTGCTGGTGACCTTGTCCATCGAGCCCCGCACGGCGAACGCCAGCCCGGCCGCGAAGTCCACGATCCGCTTGGCGTCCGCGTTCTCCATCTCGGTGAGGTTGATGATCACCGGGATGCCCTCGCGGTAGTGCTCGCCGATCGCGCGCGCCTCGACGTAGCTCGTCGGGTGCAGCGTGGTGATCCGGCTGAGCGGATCGCGCACCACCGGCTCGGCGACCGGGCGCAGCCGGGCCACCGGGTCCGGCTGCCGGTCCACGGCCAGCGCGCCGTGCGTGGCGGGCTCGGCCGCGGTCACCGAACGTGACCGCATCCGCGTCCCGGGTTCGTCGTAGGTGTCCGCCGGCTCGCGGTACCGGCCGCGCGAGCGGGCCGGTGACTCGTCGTAGCCGTCGTAGCCTTGGTCGTAGTCGCGGCGGTAGTCGTCGTCCTCGACGTCGTAGCCTTCCTCGTCCGCGGGCACCATCCCGAAGTAGGCCTTCAGCTTCTGCAGCGCGCTCATGCCTCTCCCTTTGCCCTAGCCGCTCCCGCTCCACGCCCGGCCGGTCACGTTCCGTGACCAGCGGGCGGACTCCCTTACGGCGAGGCTAAACCGCGGCCGCCGAGCAGCGCGGTTCCGACACGCACACAGGTGGAACCGTAGGTGATCGCCGACTCCAGATCATGGCTCATCCCGGCGGAGAGTTCCACCGCTTCCGGATGCTCCGCACGCACTTTCCGCGCAGCTCGCGCCAGCCGCGCGAAGGCCGCCGACGGGTCCTCCCCGAGCGGCGCAACGGCCATCACGCCCCGCAGTCGCAGCTCACCCGTGTGAGTGATGTGGTCGGCAAGTGCGGACAGCTCCGGGACCGGGACGCCGCCGCGTGCCGGGTCGGCGTCGAGGCTCACCTGGATCAGCACATCGAGTGGTCCGGTGCGCTCCCCCGCGTCCCGCGCGGCGGTCACCGCACGGCCGAGCGCGTCGGCCAGCCGGGCCGAATCCACCGACTGCACCTCGTCCGCCCAGCGGACCACCGACCGCGCCTTGTTCCGCTGCAGCCGCCCGACCATGTGCCAGCGCGGCGCGGCGTCCGGCCGCAGCCCCGCGACCTCCGCCGCCTTCGGCCCGGCCTCCTGGTCACGGTTCTCGGCGAGATCGAGCAGCCCGAGATCGGTCAGCACGGCCGCATCGGCGGCGGGGAAGGTCTTGGTCACCCCGAGCAGCCGCACTTCCCCGGACGCCCGCCCGGCCACGGCACAGGCCGCGTCGATCCGCGCCCGCACGGCGGCCAGCGAAGCGGCGAGTTCCGCCCGGCGTTCGTCGGTCCCGGTCACGCGGCGGCTCCGGTGGACGGCGCGCCAGGCGACGCGCGGTGGACGATCCGGCGTGGCGGCCTGACCGGCGAAGTACGGCAGAACGGCATTGCGCATGTCCCCCCGAAACCCCAGGCACCCCGCACCGAAGGCCCCGTCACGCCGTGTCCGCTTCAAGCCAGGTGATGCCCGCGAGACGACCCGTGGTGCCGTCGCGGCGGTAGCTGAAGAGGGTCTTGTCCTCGGCGGTGCAACGGGGATCAGCGCCGATGTGGCCGACGCCGAGGGCGGCGAGCTGGCGCCACAGGCCCGCACGCAGGTCGAGGCCGGTGGTCCCGCTGCGGGTCCGGGCGGTGCTGCCGGGCAGGTGTTCTTCCACGTCGGCGGCCATCTCCGCGGGGACCTCGTAGCACTCGCCGCAAATGGCCGGGCCGAGCAGGGCTTCCGTACGGGCCGGGTCGGCGCCGAGGTCGCGCATCGCTTCGAGGGCCGCGGGGAGCACACCGATGCGGGCACCGATGCGGCCGGCGTGCACAGCGGCGGCGACGCCTGCCGCCGGGTCGGCCAGCAGCACCGGCACGCAGTCCGCGACCATCACCACGAGCGCTACCCCGGGCTGGGCGGTGACCAGCGCGTCGGTCGCTTCGGCGGCCTTCGTCTCGGTGCCGTCCACGACCGTCACGGTGCGGCCGTGGACTTGCTCCATCCAGCACAGCCGATCCTCGGCCAGGCCGAGTTCCTTCGCGAGCCGCGCACGGTTGGCGTACACGTCGCCCGCGTCGTCGCCGACGTGGTCACCGAGATTGAAACTGTCGTACGGCGGGCGGGAAGCGCCGCCCGCCCTCGTCGTGACGATTCTTCGTACTCGCACCCCGTCATCCTGCCAGGGGTGGTGCACTCAGCGGCGCATGAACGGCGGAACGTCGACCTCGTCGTCGGTCGGGTCGTCGTGCACCGTGGTGGGACGGCTGGGCAGCCCACCGGAGGACGAGCCGGAACCGAGCGGCGAGTAGCGCGAAGCGCCACCGGGCTGCGGCAGGCCGCCGGGAGGGGTGCCCCCGGGCTGGGGCAGCGGCGGACGCGGCGGCACCGGCGGGTAGCCGTTCCCGCTCGCGGGCGGCACCGGGGTGGCCCCACCGGTCGGCGGTGCGGCCGGCTGCGCCGCGGACGGCGTGCTGACCTGACCTGCCGCGGCGCTGGCGGTGCTGCCGCCGTTGGCCCGGGAGCCGAACGCGGGCGGGTCGAGCTTCTTGTGCGTGGGCGCGCCGGAGTCGAACCCGGCCGCGATCACGGTGACCCGGACCTCGTCGCCGAGGGAGTCGTCGATGATCGTGCCGAAGATGATGTTCGCCTCCGGGTGCGCGGACTCCTGCACCAGCGAGGCGGCCTCGTTGATCTCGAACAGGCCGAGGTCGGAGCCACCGGCGATGGACAGCAGCGCGCCGTGCGCCCCGTCCATCGAGGCCTCCAGCAGCGGCGAGTTGATCGCCTTCTCCGCGGCCTGGATGGCCCGGCCCTCCCCGCGGGCGGAGCCGATGCCCATCAGCGCCGAGCCCGCCCCGGACATCACGCTCTTGACGTCGGCGAAGTCGAGGTTGATCAGGCCGGGCGTGGTGATCAGGTCGGTGATGCCCTGGACACCGGAGAGCAGCACCTCGTCCGCCGAGCGGAACGCGTCCATCAGCGAGACGCCGATGTCGCCGAGCTGCAGCAGCCGGTCGTTCGGGATCACGATCAGCGTGTCGCACTCGTTGCGCAGCTGCTGGATGCCCTCTTCGGCCTGCTTGCCGCGGCGCTTGCCCTCGAAGGTGAACGGCCGGGTCACCACGCCGATGGTCAGCGCGCCCAGCTTGCGGGCGATCTGCGCGACCACGGGCGCGCCGCCGGTGCCGGTGCCGCCGCCCTCGCCGGCGGTCACGAACACCATGTCGGCGCCCTTGATGACCTCTTCGATCTCCTCGCGGTGGTCCTCGGCCGCCTTCTGCCCCACCTCGGGGGCGGCGCCCGCACCGAGACCGCGGGTCAGTTCCCGGCCGATGTCGAGCTTGACGTCGGCGTCGGACATCAGCAGCGCCTGCGCGTCGGTGTTCACCGCGATGAACTCGACACCCTTGAGGCCGACCTCGATCATCCGGTTCACGGCGTTCACGCCGCCGCCGCCGATGCCGACGACCTTGATCACCGCAAGGTAGTTGTGCGGGGGCGTCATCGGGTCCGCCTTCCTGATCGTGATGTGCACGTGCTGCTGCCGGGGCCGGAAACCTCAACCTCAAGCCGAGAGTGAGAGTTATGTCAACCACCAGCGTCAAGGCAGGACGGTAGGCACCGGGCAGGCGCTAATCCAGTAGGCACGCCGTAGCCGGCAAAGGTGTTTTGCCACAACGCGACCCCGGACGCAAGGCGGCGGCGCACCCCGCACCCCCGCTCCACCAAGCCCCACCCCGCTCTGCTAAGCGGCCCCGGGAAGGCTGTGAAGGGTCCCTTCACGGACTCTGATAGGGCTTTGTCAGGAGTTGTTGATCTTGTGGTGTGATTCTGGTGTGGATCTTGCTGTGGTGCGGGCTTTGAATGGTGAGCTGGAGCGGTTCGTGATGGAGGTGTTCGTG
>NZ_QZFV01000132.1:0-23891 GCF_003600245.1 Amycolatopsis panacis | reverse complement strand
CCGTTTTCGTTTCCTACGAGGGCGTTCGCCGGGTCCGCCCGGCGAACGCCCTCTTTCGCACACCCATCCGCGAGGAGAACCCATGTCACACCCCGAGGCCGAGCAGACGCAGGCCGGTATCATCGTCGACGCGCCCGCCGAGATCACCTACGCCATGCTGGTCGACGTCGCGAACTGGCCACTGCTCTACCCGTGGATCGCGCACACCGAGTTCGTGGAACGGGCGCCCGCCGAGGATCTGGTGCAGTTCTGGGCGGTCAACCCGCTGGGCCGGATCCGGATCTGGACCTCCCGCCGGTACCTGGACGCGAGCGCGCTGCGGATGGACATCGAGCAGCAGGGCTCGGTCGGCCCGATCACCGGGCTGACCGGGTCGTGGACCTTCAAGCCGCTGCCGGGTGACCGGTGCCTGGTGGAGTCCCGGCACGCCTTCCACGCCGCCACGCCGGAGGATCGCGCGGCCGGGGTCACCGAGCTGAACCGGCACGGCAAGCTGCAGATGGAGACCCTCAAGAGCCGGGTCGAGAACCGTGCCCGGCTCGCGGAGGTGACCTGGTCGTTCGAGGATTCGCTGGTGGTCGAGAGCGAACTCGGGCAGGTCTACCGGGCGCTGCGGGACGTCGGGTCCTGGCCCGCCCATCTGCCCTACCTCACCGCGCTTGAGGTCACCGAGGACGAGAACGACGTGCAGTTCTACGACGTGCGCACGCAAGATGCGGACGAGTCGAGCCGGTACGTCCGGATCTGCCTGCCGGACAAGGGAATCGCGTACAAGCAGCTGACCGTGACCGCGCCGGTGGACCTGCACCTCGGCCGATGGACCCTGACCGAGACGCCTGCGGGAGTCGCCGTCACCTCCACGCATACGGTGCTGGTGAACCCGTCGGCAGCCGAACAGCTCCCTGAATTGCGCGGCCGGCTGCACAAGACGTTGAGTGCGGACAGCCTGGCCGAGCTACAGCTGGTCAAGCGGCTGACGGAAACCCACTGAACGTACAAAAAGGACGCCGTGGCAATGCAGATTGCCGCGGCGTCCTTTTACGTTTTCAGTCGGCGGCAGCGGTCGATGTGCGACTGCTGTTGACCAGATCGACCAGCGCTCCCGGCGTGGCCGTCTGCCACACTACGTCCTCGGGGAGTTCCACAGTGTACTCACGCTCGATCCGCCCGATGGTGTTGAACAGCGCGAGGGAGTCGTAGCCGAGTTCGTCGAACGGCATGTCCCCGACCTCGCCGTCGAGGTCCACACCTTCCTCCTCTCCGGCACATTCGCGCAGCAGCCGCACCAGCTCGGCGATCGTGAACTCTGCCATGGTTGCCTTCCTTTCGTGTGGGGATCAGGTGGCGCCGCGAAGCACCATCGCGGAGTTGAACCCGCCATACCCTCTGGCCAGCACCAGCGCAGTCGACAGCGGCGCCTGCCGGGGACTGTCGCGAACCAGGTCGATCTCGTCCCGGTAGCCAAATTTTCCGATGTGGACGGTGGGCGGAATGACGTTGTCCCGCAAGGAGAGCAACGCCGTCGCCAAGTCCAGCGAACTACCACCGGCCAGCAGCCTGCCGGTCATCGTCTTGGGCGCGGTGACCGGAACGGCCCGCGCGCCGAAGATCCGGACCAGCACTTCGATCTCGGCCCGATCGAGGTCGGGCAGACCGGCGGCGTCGGCGAACACCACGTCCACTTCGGACGGAGTCAGCCGCGCTTCGGCCAGCGCCTGCTCGACCGCCCGGAGCAGACCGGGTGGACGGCGCGAACCCGGGCGTGGGTCGAAGGTCGCGCAATAGCCGGCGATCTGCCCGTAGATCCGGTCCACGCCACGCTGGTGTGCCGCGGCGGGATCCTCGATCACCAGCAATGCGCCGCCCTCGCCCGGCACCATTCCGGAAGCCTCGGTATCGAAGGGCAGGTAGGCCCGCCGCGGATCGCTCGCCGTGCTCAGCCGGCCGGAGCGCAGCATGCACAGCCAGGACCACGGGCACAGCGACCCGTCGATGCCGCCGGTGACCATCAGCGGGGTTCCGTCGCGCACGTGCCTGCGGGCCTTGGCGACCGCGTCCAGGCCACCGGCCTGTTCGGACACAAGCGTGCCGCTGGAGCCGCGCATCCCGTGCCGGATCGAGATCTGGCCGGTGTTCACCGGATAGAACCAGGCAAAGGACTGGTAGGCACTGACGTAGGAGCCGCCTTTACTCCACAGCTCCTGCAGTTCCCGTTGCCCGAACTCGAATCCGCCACCGGAGGCCGCGGTCATGACCCCGGTCGCGTAGTCGGGCAGGTTACGCGGATCGGCACCCGCATCGGCGAGTGCCTCCTCGGCGGCGATCAGCGCGAGCCGGGTCATGTGGTCGGTCTGTGGCAACAGCCGGTCGGGCAGCCGCCCGGCCGGGTCGAAGCTGACCTCACCCGCGATCCGGGCCGGGTAGCCGTCCGGGTCGAACCGGGTGATCCGCCGCAACCCGCTGTCGCCACGGAGGGTCGCCGCCCAGTAGGCCTCGGTGCCCATGCCGTTGGGCGCGATCACGCCCAGTCCGGTCACCACCGGCCGTACCGTGCTGCGGCCGCGCACCGGCACCGGTTCGGTCTCCACGCTCATGGTTTCCCTACCCGCTTCCCGGTTCCGCCGTCCGCGCCGGTCAGCAGGATGGCGCTCTGGAAACCGCCGAACCCGCTCGCGACGCTGAGCACCACGTCGACCTCCTGTTCCCGCGCCACCAGCGGCACGTAGTCCAGGTCGCACTCCGGGTCGGGCACGTGCAGATTCGCCGTCGGCGGGATCACCGAGTGCTCGATGGTCAGCGCGCAGGCGGCGACCTCCAGCGACCCGATCGCGCCGAGTGAATGCCCGACCATCGATTTGATCGAGCTGACCGGCACCTGATAGGCGTGCGCTCCGAGACTGGTCTTGATGGCCGCAGTCTCGTGCCGGTCGTTCTGCCTGGTCGACGACCCGTGCGCGTTGACGTAGCCGATCCGGGACGGGTCGATCCCGGCCTGTTTCAACGCCCCGTCGATGGCGTCGGCCATTTCGCGGCCGTCCGGACGCAATCCGGTCATGCTGTAGGCGTTGCACCGGGACGCGTACCCGACGATCTCGGCGTAGATGTGCGCGCCCCGCCGCTTGGCGTGCCCCAGCTCCTCCAGCACGAAGACGGCCGCGCCCTCGCCGAGCACGAACCCGCTGCGGGTCTGGTCGAACGGCCTTGAGGCCGACTCGGGTTCGTGGTTGCGTGCCGTGGTGGCCTTGATCGCGTCGAAGCAGGCCACCGTGATCGGCGAGATCGGCGCCTCGGAAGCACCGGCGACCATGATGTCGGCCTCGCCGTCGCGGATCAGGTCGGCGGCGTGCCCGATCACGTCGACCCCCGACGTGCATCCGGTGGAAACCAGCCCCACCGGTCCTTCCGCCTCCACCAGCCACGCGATCTCGGTGGCCATCGAGGACGGCAGGAAGTAGTCGTAGAGCTGGGGCACCCCGTAATCCGGGTCGACCAGCCAGCTGCTGCCCTCGTCGCTGACCACCGCGTACTCGCGGTCCAGGCTCTGTGTCATGCCGCAGGCGGTGCCGATCGCCACCCCGGTACGCAGGGGGTCCTGCTCCCCGAGCATCCCGCTGTCGGCCACCGCCTCCCTTGCCGCCACCACGCAGAACTGTGTGGTGCGGTCCCATTTCCGGATCTGCCGCTGGCTCAGCCCGGCGGCGATCGGATCGAAGTTGCACTCAGCGGCCACCCTCGACCGGAAGGAACTCGCGTCGAACAACGAGATCGGCCGGGTGGCCGTACGGCCCGCCGTGATCAGCTCCCAGAACTGCTTGGTACCACGGTCGCCCGGGGCGACCACCCCAATCCCGGTAATCACGACACGATGGGCATCGCTTGGTCCTGTCACCGCGTCTCCCTCTGTCGCCGGTCAGCCAGCGGAGAGCTTGCCCGGCCATCCTCAAGCCGCCCTGGAACCCGGTTGGGGCGACCTCAGGCTGTGAAGGGTCCCTTCACGGACGCTGAGGCTGTGAAGGGACCCTTCACAGCCTTTACGGCGCCCCGGGCGGGACGAACGGAAGGCCGGCGGGTGCTCCATCGGTGACGAGGTCGAGCAAGCGGTCAGTGTCCACACCGGACTCGACGGCGTCCGCGAGCCGGTCCAGCATGTCCTCCCGCAGTGCGGCGAAGCCGGGGGCGCCGGGAGCCGGCGCCCAGGTGAGCCCGGCCTGCGCGGCCACCTCGGTCAGCCAAGCCCGGCGGAAACCGTCGTTCTCCAGCGCACCGTGCCAGGTGGTGCCCCACACCGCGCCGGACCGGTAACCGTCCAGAAAGGACTCCGCGGCGGCGGGACCGGCGCTGCCGTGATGGATCTCGTAGGCGTCCACCGGATGCCCCCGCCAGGAACCGGACGGGCGGCCGAGCACCTTCTCCCCCGCGAAGCTCACCTTGGTGGGCAGCAGGCCGAGCCCGGGCACCAGCCCGGCCCCGGATTCCACATCGTCCTCAATGGACTCGGCGAGCATCTGGTAACCACCGCAGATACCCAGCACCGGACGCCCCGCCGCGGCCCGAGCGATGACCGCATCCGCGAGACCGCGGGCACGCAGCCAATGCAGATCGTCCACAGTGGCCCGAGAGCCGGGCAGCACCACCAGATCGGCCGCGGCGACGGTGTCCGGATCGGCGGTCAGGCTCACCGTGACCCCGGGCTCGGCCGCCAGCGCGTCCACGTCGGTGGCGTTCGACGCGCGCGGGAAGCGGACCACGGCGACCCGCAGCCCACCCGAGGCCGCCTCGTGCCGCCAGCCCGCCGCGGCCAGCGCGTCCTCGGAGTCGATCCACACCCGGTCCAGCCACGGCAGCACACCCAGCACCGGACGTCCGGTGACCTTCGCCAGACTGTCGAGGCCCGGCCGCAACAGGCCGACGTCGCCGCGGAACTTGTTCACCAGCCAGCCCGCGACCAGCGCCTGATCCTCGGCCGAGAGCAGCGCGAGCGTGCCGAACATGGCCGCCAGCACCCCGCCCCGGTCGATGTCGCCGACCACCAGCACCGGCAGCGAGAACCGCCGTGCCAGGCCGAGGTTCACGTAATCCCCGCGCCGCAGGTTGATCTCCGCGGGACTGCCCGCGCCCTCGCACACCACCACGTCGAACCGCTCGCGTAGCCCCGCGAACGCCGTGAACGCGATTTCGGCCAGCCCGGCCCGCCCAGTCGCGTACTCCCCCGCTTCGAGCGTGCCGAACGGCTTGCCGAGCGCAACCACGTGACTACGCCGGTCGCTGCCCGGCTTGAGCAGCACGGGGTTCATCGCCGCCTCGGGTTCCACCCCTGCGGCACGCGCCTGCAACCACTGCGCACGGCCGATCTCCGCGCCGTCGGCACACACCATCGAGTTGTTGGACATGTTCTGCGCCTTGAACGGCGCCACCAGGACCCCGCGCCGCGCCAGCCACCGGCAGATGCCCGCGGTGACGAGGCTCTTGCCCGCGTCGGAGGTGGTACCCGCTACCAGCAGCCCGCTCATCGCGCCCTCACCCCGAACACCCCGGCCACAGCAACGACGAGCGCCGCTGCTCCCACAACGCGGGACAGCCGCACCGCCCGACGGAGGTCCGCGGGTCCCGGCGGACGGCCGTCACCGAGGGTGCCGCGACGCTCCGTCTCACCGTGATAACTGTTCGTGCCACCGAGGCGGATCCCCAGCGCTCCGGCGAACGCGGCCTCGACCTGTCCGGCGTTCGGGCTCGGATGCGCGGATCCGTCCCGCCGCCAGGTCCGCCACGCGGTCCGGGACCGGCCGCCCGCCAGCGGCGCCACGGCCGTGGCCAGCAGCGCGCCGGCCCGGGAGGGCACGAGGTTGACCAGATCGTCGGTACGGGCGGCGAACCAGCCGAAGTTCCGGTGCCGCGGCGAGCGGTAGCCGACCATCGCGTCGAGCGTGTTGACCGCGCGGTAGCCGAGCAGCCCGGGGATCCCGGCGACCGCGCCCCACAGCAGCGGCGCCACCACCGCGTCCGACGTGTTCTCCGCGATCGATTCCGTGGCCGCCCGGCTCAGCTCCGCGGCGTCGAGGCCGGTCGCGTCACGAGCGCAGAGGTGGCCGAGCCGCTCCCGCGCGGCGGGCACTTCGCCCGATTCGAGCAGCCGCGCCATTTCCCGGCCCTCGGCGGCCAGCCCGCGCCCGCCGAGCACCACCCAGGTCGCCGCCGCGGTCAGCGCGAACCGGGCGAACGGACGGCGCCGGGTCGCCACCTGTGCGGCCAGCCCGAGCCCGGCGACCGCGCCCGCGCAGGCCCCGGCGTAGGCCGCGCCGCGGCTCTTCGAGTCGGCCCACCAGCGCTGTTCCAGTGCGGCCGCGACGGTGCCGAACCCGGCCACCGGATGCCCCCGGCGGGGGTCCCCGAACCAGGTGTCGGCGAAATATCCGGTGATCAGGCCGGCTGCGGTGGCGGCTTGTCGGAGTGGCACGTGGCGAACGGTAGCGCGCGCGAGAGAATGCCGGGTATGACCAAGCTGACGCACCGGCTCGCCAGGTCGCTCGAAGCCCTGGCCCGGACCCTCCGCCGGTACGGTCGCGACGACGCGAAAGTGCTGGTCCTCGGCGGTGTCCGATCCGGGAAGTCGCGGTACGCGGAGCGTCTCGTGGCCGGCTACCCGCACCTCGTCTACGTCGCGCCGGGCCTGCCCCCCTCCGCCGAGGACCCGGAGTGGGCCGCCCGCGTCGAGGCGCACCAGGCCCGCCGACCGCACCATTGGACCACGGTGGAGACCACCGACCTGGCGAAGGTGCTGCGCACCGTGACCAGCCCGCTGCTCATCGACTGCCTGGGCACCTGGCTGTCCCGGGTGCTCGACGAGGTCGGCGCGTGGTCCGGGCGGGACGGCTGGGAGCAGCGGCTCGACGAACGACTGGAGGATTTCCTCGCCGCGTGGCACGAGGCGAAGGTGCCGGTCGTGGCGGTGAGCAACGAAGTGGGCAGCGGTGTGGTGCCCGCTACTGTTTCCGGACGCCTGTTCCGTGATGTGCTGGGCGCACTCAACAACCGGGTGTCCGCCGACTGCGACCAGGTGTCGCTGATTGTCGCCGGGCGGGTACTCGACCTGCAGTGAGGAGACCGCCGTGTCGAGTTTCGCCGTTCCCGTCCCCGATCCCGCCGCGCACGCAGCCGCGGTCGAGCGGCTCGACGGGCTGGTCAAGCCGCTCGGTTCGCTGGGCAGGCTGGAGGAGCTGGCAGCCTGGCTGAGCGCCGCGCACGGGGTGGTCCCGCCGCGGCCGCTGGACGACGTGCGGGTGGTGGTGTTCGCCGGTGACCACGGGGTCTCCGCGCAGTCGGCCTACCCGCGCGAGGTCACCGCGGCGATGGTGCGGGTGTTCCTGGCCGGACGCAGCGGGGTGACCGTGCTCGCCGCGCAGGTCGGGGCGAGCGTGCGGGTGGCCGACCTGGCCGTGGACTGGGACGCTTCGGACGTTCCGGATGAAGTCACCTCGCACAAGATCCGCCGTGGCTCGGGTGCGATCGACGTGGAGGACGCGCTGGCCGCCGGCGAAGCGCAGGCCGCGTTCGAGGCGGGCCGCACGATCGCCGCCGAGGAAAGCGGTGCGGACGTGCTGATTCCCGGCGATATGGGCATCGGCAACACGACGGTGTGCGCGGCCATGGTCGCCGCGTCGCTGGGCCTGCCCGCGGCCGAGGTGGTGGGCGCCGGTACCGGGGTGTCCGGCGGGGCGCTGGCGCGCAAGACCGCCGTCGTCGCGACGGCGCTGGGCCGCGCGGCCGGGCGGAGCACCGACCCGTTCGAGCGGCTGACCGCGCTCGGCAGCGCCTGCCTTGCCGCAACGGCAGGCTTCCTGGTGGAGGCCGCGATGCGGCAGATCCCGGTGGTGCTGGACGGGATCTTCTCGGCGACGGCGGCGCTGGTCGCGCGGGACATCGCACCGGGCGCGGAGCGATGGTGGCTGGCCGGGCACCGTTCGACGGAACCGGCGCAGGCGTTCGCGTTGAAGGCATTGGGCCTCACCCCGATTCTCGACCTCGGGCTGCGCCTGGGCGAGGGCAGCGGCGCGGTCCAGGCGATCCCGACCCTGCGCGCGGCCCGCGCGATCATCGCCGAGATGGGCCTGCTGGCGGACCTCGCGTGACCGAGGCGTCGAAGTCGACCTGGACGGGTGGTTCCGGCCGATGACGCGTCTAGGCGACGGCATCCGCCTGGCCGTGGGGACCCTCACCGCCGTCCCGGTGCCGGCGCCACGGCAGATCAACCGCGCCGTCGCCGGTGTCGCCATGGCGCTCGGCCCGTTCGCCGCGCTCCCCCTCGCCGCTGCCGCCGGGCTCATCGTCCTCGGCGGCGCGGCGATCGGCCTGCCCGCGGCGGCCGTGGCCGCGCTCGCCTTGGGCGCCGTCGCGCTGGGTAGCCGCGGCCTGCATCTCGACGGGCTCGCTGACACGGCCGATGGCCTTGGCGCTTCCTACGACCGGTCGAAGGCGCTGGACGTCATGCGCCGTGGCGATTCCGGGCCGACCGGGATCGCCACGCTGGTCCTGGTCCTGCTGGTCCAGTTCGGCGCTCTGACCGGCGCGATCTCGGCCGGGCACGGGGCCACTGCGGCGGTCGTGGCCGTCCTGTGTGGACGGTGTGTGCTCTCGTTGTGCTGCGCCAAGGGTGTGCCGTCCGCGCGTCCCGAAGGGCTCGGCGCAACTGTGGCCCAGTCGGTGCCGAGGGCCGTGGCCGTGCTGGTGTTCGTCGTGGCCGCGGGCTTGGCGACGCTGGCGCCAGGTCTGCCGTGGTGGCGGGGGTTGCTTGCCGTGGCCATCGGGTACGGCGCCGCGGCGCTGTTGCTGGCCCGCTGCGTTCAGCGAATCGGCGGGATCACCGGCGATGTCCTCGGCGGCTGCGTGGAGGCCGCGGTGGCGGGGGCGCTACTGGCCACCGCGTGAGAACGACCGCAAGACACGGAGAAAAGCGTCAGTCGTCGCTCGATCGCGCACAGCCAACCGCAGATGATCCGGCCCCAGACCCGGGAAGGTGTCACCACGCCGGACCGCGTAACCCTCCGCACGCAACCCCAACCGGATACGCTCCCCATCCTCAACCCGGATCAGCACGAACGGGCCACGCGGCACACCCAGCACAGTCACCCCGGCAGCAGCGAGCCCCGACACCAGGTAATCCCGGTCGGATTCCGCGGTGACAGCCAGCTTTTCCGCTTCCTCCAACGCCTCCGGTCGGCAGCACGCCTCGGTCGCCACGGCGGCCAAAGTGGACACCGACCACGGTGGCTGCACAGCGCGCAGCCGCGCGATCAGGTCTTCCGGCCCGAGCACGTACCCGGCACGCAGACCGGCGAGTCCCCACGTCTTGGTGAGGCTGCGTAGCACCACCACGCCCGGGAGTGCTTCCCCGGCAAGGCTTTCGACCTCGCCGGGCACGGCGTCCAGGAACGCCTCGTCCACCACGAGCACCCGGCCGGGCCGGGCCAGCGCACGTACCGCCGAAGCGGGGTGCAGCACGGATGTCGGGTTCGTCGGGTTGCCCACGAAGACCAGATCCGCCGATTCCGGCACCGCGGCCGGGTCGAGCACGAAACCGTCCGAAGAGGACAGAATGACGCGGGTGACCGCATGTCCGGCCGCGCGCAGGGCGGCCTCGGGTTCGGTGAACTGCGGATGCACCACGACCGCCTGCCGCGGGCGCAAAGCCGAGGCCAGCAACGTGAACGCCTCCGCGGCCCCGGCCGTCACGAGGACTTCGCCGGGCGGGCGGAGGTGCCGGGCGGCCACCGCGTCCCGCGCGGCGGACGCGTCGGGGTAGGCGGCGAGTTCGTCCACTGCGGACACCAGCTCCCGCCGGAGCCAGTCCGGCGGGCGGGGCAGCCGGACGTTCACCGCGAGGTCCACCAGGCCGGGGCCGGTCTCGCGGTCCCCGTGATGGCTCAGATCGTAGTCAGTCATGGGCCGCGAACTCCCGCACGTGTCCGGCGAATCGTGCGGCCAGCTCGGGATATCCGGCCCAGTGCACGTGGAGGTAGGAGGCGTGCACCGAAGCCGAGGCGAACCCGTCGACGATCCGGTCCCAGCCCCAGGCGGCGGACGGACCCGCGGCCGGGGACACCTCGGTGCGGTGGAACTCGTGCCCGGTAACCCGCTGCCCGGCGGTCGCCAGCACGTTGTCCGCCAGCGAAACCGCGCGGCGGTAGCCGAGCTTTCCGCGTTTGGTCATCGTCGCGGTCGCCGGCAGCGCGCCGACCATCGGCTCACCGTCGAGTTCGCGGCACAGGTAGAGCAACCCCGCGCACTCCGCGCTGACCGGCATCCCACGGCCGATCGCGTCGGCCACCGCCGTACGCAGCGGCACGTTGGCGGACAGCTCGGCGGCGTGCACCTCGGGAAAGCCACCGCCGAAGTAGAGCCCGGCACAACCTTCGGGGAGTTCCTTGTCCCGCAAGGGATCCACGTCGACGACGTCCACTCCGGACGCCGCGAGCAGCTCGACGTTCTCGGTGTAGCGGAAGGTGAACGCCGGACCGGCCGCCGCCGCGACCACCACGCGCGGACCGTCGTACCGCACCGCCGGTGTCCATTCCGGACCGGACAGCGCCGGTGCGGAACCCGCGATCCGCACCACAGCGGCCAAATCGACGCCACCGGACACCCACGCGGCCAGCTCCGGCAGCACCCGTTGCGAATCCGAAGCCCGCTCGGCGGCCGGGACCAGCCCGAGATGCCGGCTCGGCGCGTGCACGTTTTCGTTGCGCCGCAAGGCACCCACGAGCGGGACCCCGGTCGCCTCCAGCGCGGCGACGATCTCGTCCTCGTGTCGCTGCGAACCGAGTTTGTTGAGAATCACCCCGGACAGCCGCACCCGCGTGTCGTACTGCGCGAAGCCCAGCACGGTCGCCGCGACGCTGCGTGAAGCGGCCGAAGCGTCGACGACCAGGATCACCGGGGCATCGAGCAGCCGGGCGACGTGCGCGGTCGACGCGTAGCCTTCCGTGCCCAGCGCACCGTCGAAAAGGCCCATCACGCCTTCGATCACCGCGATGTCCGCGCCGGCGGAACCGTGCCGCAGCAACGGCATCAGGGCATCCTCGCCCTGCAGAAAAGGATCGAGGTTACGAGCGGGGCGACCGGTGGCGAGCGCATGGTAACTGGGGTCTATGAAATCCGGCCCCACCTTGTGCCCGGACACGCGGTGCCCGGCCGAGCGCAGGGCGGCCATCAGCCCGGCCGCGACGGTGGTCTTGCCGTGCCCCGAGCCGGGCGCGGCGATGACCACCCGCGCTACCACTCGATCCCCCGCTGCCCCTTCTGCCCGGCGTCCATCGGGTGCTTAACCTTGGTCATCTCGGTCACCAGGTCGGCGGCCTCGATCAGCTCCGGCGGAGCGTACCGGCCGGTGATCACCACGTGCTGGTGGCCGGGCCGGGCGGCCAAAGTGGACGCTACGTCGACGGGATCGAGCCAGCCCCACTTGAACAGGTAGCTGAACTCGTCGAGCACGTAGAAGTCGTACTTTTCGGCGGCCAGGCAGCGTTTGATCTCGGCCCAGCCCTCGCGCGCGTTGGCCGCGTGGTCCTCTTCGCTGCCCTGCTTGCGCGACCAGCTCCAGCCTTCGCCCATCTTGTGCCACTCGACCGGCCCGCCCTCGCCGGTGTCCTCGTGCAGCTTGCCGAGCGCGCGGAACGCTGCTTCCTCGCCGACCCGCCACTTCGCCGACTTCACGAACTGGAACACGCCGATCGACCAGCCCTGGTTCCAGGCCCGCAGCGCCATCCCGAAGGCCGCCGTCGACTTGCCCTTCATCTCCCCGGTGTGCACGGCCAGCAACGGCCGGTTGCGGCGCTGGCGGGTGGTCAGCCCGTCCTGCGGCACGACGGCGGGTTTTCCTTGCGGCATCAGGCAGCCCTTCCGGTTCGCTCGCGCACCGCCGAGGCCAGGGACTCCGCGGCGACGTCGGTCAGCGGTACGTGCTCGGCGCCGAGGTGCCCGGCCAGCTCCGCAGCGAGACCGAGCCGCATCCGGCCCGTCTCGCAGTCCATCACAACGGTGGTCACCTCCGCCAGCAGCCCGGCGGCGGCCTGCGCGCGGGCTACCGCGTCGGCACCGCTGGTGGCCCGGCCGTCGGTCACGACCACGAGCAGCGGACGCCGTCGCGGGTCGCGGATGGCCTCCACCCGCAGTACCCGCGCGGCCTCCAGCAAACCCTCGGCCAACGGCGTGCGCCCGCCCGTGGGCAGGCCTTCCAGCCGGGCCGCGGCGGCTTCCACACTGATCGTCGGCGGGAGCGCCAGCTCGGCCGAATCGCCACGGAACGTGACCAGACCGACCTTGTCGCGCCGCTGGTAGGCGTCGAGCAGCAAGGACAGCACCGCGGTCTTCACTTCCCGCATCCGCGCCCGCGCCCCCATCGAGCCGGAGGCGTCCACGCAGAACAGCACCAGGTTGCCTTCGCGGCCCTCCCGCAGCGCGAACCGCAGGTCCGCCGGCCGTACTTCCAGCCCGGTCTCGCGGCGGCCCCGGGCATGCTGGTGCGGCGCAGCCGCGCGGATCGTCGCGACCAGGTGCGGCCTGCCCTCGCGCACGCTCGAAGGCTGCACGCCGATCGTCCGGCCGGTGTCGGTGATCGCTCGTGACCGGCGGCCACGCTCGCCCTCACCGGTGCCCTTCACGCGGAAGACGCGGGCACGAAAGGTGTCCCCCGCGCCGACGGTGTTCTGCGGGGCGGAACCGGTGCCTTCGCCGGGAGACGGGGGCGGGCTGGGCGCTTCGGCGCTCTCGCGGCTTTCGGAACTCTCGGAATTCTCGGAAGGCGGAGGTGTGCCGCCGGGGCCACCATCGTCGGGACCAGGGCCGTTGTCGTCCGGGTCGGGGCCGTCGTCCGGTGGCTGGGCGTCGGACAAAGCCTGCTCCAGCTGCTCTTCGGAGATCCCCGGCGCATCGAAGGGGTTTCGCCGACGCCGGTGCGGCAGGGCGAGCCGCGCGGCCACGCGGATGTCCTCCGTGGTCACCTCGCTACGCCCGGCCCAGGCCGCGTGCGCAACGGCGGTCCGCGCCGTGACGATGTCCGCGCGCATCCCGTCGACCTCGAACGACGCGCACACCTCGGCGATCTGCCGCAGCGCATCGTCGGGCAGCTTGACCGCCGGCAGAAGCCGTTGCGCTGCTTCGATCTCCTCGGCGAGCGTGGCGTCCGTGCCGGCGTACGCGGCCGCGAAGCCGTCCGGATCAGCTTCGTAGGCCAGCCGTCGCCGCACGACCTCGACGCGCTGCTCGGGGTCACGGCTGGAGGCGACCTCGACAGTCAGCCCGAACCGGTCGAGCAACTGTGGGCGCAGCTCGCCCTCTTCCGGGTTCATCGTGCCGATGAGCACGAACCGTGCCGCATGCGACACCGAGACGCCTTCGCGCTCCACTGTCGCGCGGCCCATCGCCGCCGCGTCCAGCAAGGTGTCCACGAGGTGGTCGTGCAACAGGTTGACTTCGTCCACGTACAACAGCCCGCGGTGCGCGGCGGCCAGCAACCCGGGTTGGTAGTCGGTGACGCCTTCGGAGAGCGCCTTCTCCAAGTTCAGCGAACCGACGACCCGGTCCTCAGCCGCACCGACAGGCAGCTCGACGAGCTTCGCCGGCCGCCGGTGCGCGGGTACACCGGGCTCGTGCGGGCCGTCCGGGCACAGCGGGTCGGGCGCGACCGGGTCGCAGGAGAACCGGCAGCCGTCCACGGCGTCGACGCCGGGCAGCAAGCCCGCCAGCGCCCGCACCATGGTCGATTTCGCGGTGCCTTTCTCGCCTCTGACCAAGACCCCGCCGACAGCGGGCGAAATCGAGGAAAGCACGAGCGCCAGGCGCAGATCCGGCATTCCCACGACGGCGGTGAACGGATAGGGCTTCAAAGAGCACTCCCTTGTGTTCGGCGTCCGGCCGATCATCGCACAGAGAACGCGTCGTCTAGCGTGGCGGACGTGCGCGAAAAATCACCCCGCCTGACTGTCGTCGGCATCGGTGCGGACGGCTGGTCGGGGCTGTCCGCGAAAGCGTGCGAAGCAGTGCTGCACGCCCACGTCGTCCTTGGTGCGCCTCGTCAGCTCGCGTACCTGCCCTCAGACGTGCGTACGCGGGCATGGCCGAGCCCACTGCTTCCAGCGCTCGACGAGGTGCTCGCCGAGTACGAGGGCCACCAAGTCTGCGTACTGGCCAGCGGCGATCCCCTGTTGTCCGGGATAGCCACCACGCTGCGCGACCGCGGCTACGAGATCGACGTACTGCCCGCGTTGTCCTCCGAGACGCTGGCACGCGCGCGGCTCGGCTGGTCCTTCGAGGAAACCGAAGTGGTCACGGTCGTCGGGCGGGCCGTCGATCGCGTCGCGCGGGCGCTTGCACCGAATCGGAAAATCCTGGTACTCGGCGGTAGCGTCACAGACCTGCGTGCATTACTCACCGAACGCGGCTATGGCAAGTCAACGCTGACCACGCTGGAAAATCTGGCAGCCGAGAACGAACGGATCGCCGACGGCTGGGCACACGAGCCCGGCCCGCTGACGGTATTCGCACTGGTCTGCGACGGCCCACGGCTGCCGCTTATCGGCCTGCCCGACAGCGCGTACGAGCATGACGGCCAGCTCACCAAACGCGACCTGCGCGTTACGGCACTGTCCAGGCTCGCCCCTTCGCCCGGTGAACTGCTGTGGGACGTGGGCGCAGGCGCAGGCAGCATCGGGATCGAATGGTCCCGCGTACACCCACGGAACCGGGCTGTCGCGATCGAGCGCGATCCGTCGCGTGCCGAGCGCGTCACGCGCAATGCGAACACTTTGGGCGTACCCGAGCTGCGGGTGGTCACCGGCGCCGTGCCGGAAGTACTGGCCGGACTACCGCGACCGGATGCCGTGTTCATCGGGGGCGGCCTGACCGTGCCCGGGGCGCTCGAAGCGTGCCTTGCGACCGGCGCACGCGTCGTCGCCCATGGCGTGACTTTGGAAGCAGAACAGGTCCTCGCCGCCGCGTACGCGCGGCATGGTGGTGAACTACACCGGATCAGCGTGGAGCAAGCAAAGCCGCTCGGCGGGTTCACCGGGTGGACCCCGTCGCGCACCGTGACCCAGTGGAGCCGGGAATGACCGTCTACTTCATCGGCGCCGGACCCGGCGCCGCAGACTTGATCACCGTACGCGGCCGAGATCTCCTCGCCCGCTGCATGGTGTGTCTGTACCCGGGAAGCATGACGCCCACCGATCTACTCGCGTACTGCGTGCCTGAAGCCGAATGCGTCGACACGGCGAACCTGAGCCTGGACGAGATCGCTGCGAAGCTGGTTTCGGCCCACCGCGCAGGGCACGACGTCGCACGGTTGTGTTCCGGCGATCCGTCGCTGTACAGCGCTGTTGCCGAGCAAGCTCGCCGGCTCGAAGCGGAAGGCGTGCCGTACGAGATGGTGCCCGGCGTACCCGCCTTCGCCGCTTCTGCCGCCGTACTCGGCCGCGAACTGACGGTGCCCGGCATCGGCCAGAGCCTTGTCATCACCCGCGCGCAAGCCCGTTCCACCGCGATGCCGGACGACGAGACGTTGGCGAACTTCGCACGCAGCGGCGCCACGCTCGCCTTGCACCTCGCGATCAACCACATCGAGCGCGTTACCGAAGAACTCGCCGAGTACTACGGCGAAAACTGCCCGGCCGCCGTGGTCGCATTGGCCACCCAGCCCGGCGAAACGGTCGTACGCGGCACCCTCGCCGATATCGCCGGACAAGCCCGCGCAGCCGGAATGACCCGCGCTGCCACGATTTTCGTAGGCCAAGTCCTCGCTGCCGCCGGATTCCCGGACAGCTTCCTGTATTCGAGCACGCGCGACCGCGCCACCCAACCGGACTCCCTGTGACCGCCCGGCTCTCGACGCCCGGCCTCAAGGCTGTGAAGGGAACCTTCACAGCCTCAGAGTCCGTGAAGGTTCCCTTCACAGCCTTCGGACACTGCCGATGACCGTCCTGGTGCTAGGCGGCACGGCGGAAGCACGTGCCCTTGCGGCACAGCTGCACGACCACGGCGTCACGGTGGTCTCATCGCTCGCCGGTCGCGTCGCACGGCCTCGGCTCCCAGTCGGCGAAGTACGCGTCGGCGGCTTCGGCGGCGTCGACGGACTCACCGCCTGGCTGCGGGAACACGACGTACGCGCCGTCGTCGACGCAACGCATCCCTTCGCGGAACGCATCGGCACCAACGCATTCCACGCGACCCAGGCCGCCTGCGTGCCGTTGCTCCGGCTCGCACGGCCGGGTTGGCAACCTCACTCCGGCGACCGCTGGCATTGGGCAGCAGACCTCGACGAAGCAGCAGCGATGCTGCCCAACCTCGGTACCCGGGTCTTCCTCACCAGCGGACGGCAAGGACTCGCCGCGTTCGCCACGCTCGACGCGTTGTGGTTCCTGATCCGCTGCGTCGACCCACCCGGTCCCCCGCTGCCGCGTCACCACGAAGTGCTGCTCGCCCGGGGACCGTACGAAGTAGCCGCCGAACGCGCGTTGCTGACCGGACACGACATCGACGTACTGGTCACAAAGGACAGCGGCGGCGCGATGACTGCTGCAAAACTCACCGCTGCGCGCGAACTGGACTTACCCGTGGTCGTAGTACGTCGGCCCCCGAGGCCGCGCGCCGACGAGACCGCCGAAGTCGCCGAAGCAGTGAAGTGGGTGTTAAGCCAATGAATGAGCAGTTTTACGAAGTGCTCCACCGCCGTCGCGACGTACGCGGCGAATTCACCGGTGAGCCTGTCGACGAAGCAGTACTCACCCGGGTGCTGACTGCCGCGCACGCCGCACCGAGCGTCGGCCTGAGTCAGCCGTGGGACTTCGTCCTCGTACGCGACCCCGAGACCCGCGAAGCATTCGCCAAGCACGTACACGAAGAACGTGCGATCTTCGCCGATTCTCTTGACGGGGAGCGCGCGGAGACCTTCTCCCGGATCAAGATCGAAGGCATCCGCGAATCGGGCCTCGGCATCGTGGTCACCTACGACGAGCAGCGCGGCGCTCCGGCGGTACTCGGCCGGCACGCGATCGCGGACGCCGGGCTGTACTCGGTGTGCCTGGCCATCCAGAACCTGTGGCTGGCCGCGACCGCGGAAGGTCTCGGCGTGGGTTGGGTGAGTTTCTACCGCGAACCGGTGCTGGCCGACCTGCTCGGCATCCCGGCCGGGATCCGGCCGGTCGCCTGGTTGTGTGTGGGACCGGTCACCGCACTGGCCACCGCCCCGGATCTGGAACGCCACGGCTGGCGCCGCCGCGCGCCGTTGGCCCAGGTGCTGCACCACGAGAGGTTCTCCCACCATGATCAGGGGTCGGAGTAAGCGCGAAGTCGGGACCCATTAGTTTTCCTCCGATGCGTCCGATCGCCGTTGTGCTGGGGCTGCTTTCGGCGTTGTGTGCCCTGGCCTATCCCTTCCTGCCGGTCGTGCAGGACACCGCCGAGATCGTCTGGCCGGCCGGGTCCGACACCCGGTCCGTCAACGCGCCCTTGACCGGGTACTGGGCCCAGGAGATGCGCGCCGACCTGCCGTGCGCCACCATCCGCTCGGTCGACGCGCGCAGCACCGGCCCGGCCCTGCTGTTCGGCACCGTGCCCGACGAGCGCACCGGGCCGCAGGCGGGCAACGGCGTCGGGCTGCAGCTGCGCGTGGACAACGGCGTGCTGGTCGCGTCCAGCCAGGGCCAGCAGATCGCGCAGCAGCCGCTGCCGCCGGACGGCTGCACGGTCACGCTCACCTCCGACGCGCGCCAGATGACGCTGTCCGTGGGCACCACCCCGATCTTCCACACCACCGGCGACGTCCGGCCCCGCGTGGTCGGCATCTATTCGACGATCAGCTCGCTGCGCGATCCGATCGCGGGAGTGCACGTCTCGGTCACCCCGGACACCCGGTACCAGACCTCGCCGACCGTGCTGAAGCTCGTCGTCGGCATCCTCGGCGTGCTGTCCCTGCTGGGCTGCCTGATCGCGGTGTGGCGGATGGACTCCGGGTTCGCCCGCCGGGCGCCGCGCTGGGCGCCGCTCGGCTGGTGGCGGCTCACCGCCCGGGACGCGACGGTGTTCGGCGCGCTCGGCGCCTGGGTCTTCATCGGCCCGGCGACCTCCGACGACGGCTACATCCTCACCATGGCCAGGGTCGCCGAGCAGACCGGCTACCTGACCAACTACCACCGCTGGTTCGGCGTCGCCGAAGCGCCGTTCGGCTGGGTCTACCACCTGTACGAGCTGATGACGCACGTCAGCACCGTGCCGCCGTGGATCCGGCTGCCCTCCTACCTGCTCGGCGTGATCAGCTGGCTGCTGATCAGCCGCGAAGTGATGCCCCGGCTGGGCACGCAGGTGCGCGGCAGCCGCGCGGCGGGCTGGGCCGCGGCCGCGGTGTTCCTGGTGTGGTGGATGCCCTACAACAACGGCGTGCGGCCGGAACCGGTGGCGGCGCTGGGTTCGCTGCTGGCCATCTGCGCGGTGGAACGCGCGCTGGTCACCCGGCGTCTGCTGCCTTTGTGCCTCGGGCTCACCGCGGCGGCATTCACCCTGGCCGCGACCCCGACCGGGCTGATCGCGGTGGCCCCGTTCCTGGTCGCCGGACGGCCGTTGTTCAAGCTGGTCCGGCAACGCTCGGCGAACGGCTGGCTGCCGATCCTCGCGCCGATCGCCGCGTCCGGGCTGCTCGTGCTGGTCGTGGTGTTCGCCGACCAGACCTTCGCGACGGTCACCGAGGCCACCCGCATCCGCACCGCGGTCGGCCCGAATCTCTCGTGGTTCCAGGAACTCGCCCGCTACCAGCTGCTGTTCACGAACCTGCCGGACGGCTCGGCCCCACGCCGGTTCCCGGTGCTGCTGGTGCTGCTGTGCACCGTCACCTGCCTGGTCGTGCTGCTGCGCCGCGGGCGCATCCCCGGCGCCGCGCTCGGCCCCAGCCGACGGCTGATCGGCACCACCGCGCTGTTCTTCCTGCTGCTGGCGCTCACCCCGACGAAGTGGACACACCACTTCGGCGCGTTCGCCGCGGTCGGCGCCTCGATGGCCGCGCTGACCGCGCTCGCCACCAGCTCCACCGTGCTGCGCTCGAATCGCAACCGCGCGGCGTTTCTCGCGGTACTGCTGGTAGTCGGCGCGCTCGCCGCGACAGGGCCGAACACCTACTGGTTCGTCTCCAGCCTCGGCGTGCCTGGGAACGACTCGACGCCTTCGGTCGCCGGAATCCCGCTGTCCACCATCCTGCTCGCCGCAGCCGCGATCGCCGGAATCTACGCCTTCGTGGAGAACGTGCGCGCGCACCGCCCGGGGGCCGGGGCGAGCAAACAGGAAGGCCGGAGCCGGTCGCTGCGGCTGGGTTCGCTGTCGCTCGTGGTGGTCTGCGGATTGGCCGCGGCCGGCGAGTTCTACTCGATGGTCGTGGCGATCAACACCCAGAGCGGCAGCTACAGCCTCGGCGGCGAGAACTTCCGGCATCTGCTCGGGAGCAGCTGCAACCTCTCCGACCACGTGATGGTGGAGACCGACCCGGCGAAGAGCATGCTGCGCCCGCAGGCCGAGCAGCGCACGGTCGCCCCGAAGCAGCCGGAGGATTCGCCGCTGCCGGAGCCGAATCGGGACAACGGCCGGACCCAGTTCGGCTTCCACACCGCCCCGATCGACGAGGACGATCCGCTCGCCCAGCCCCCGCACGGGTTCACCCGCCACGACGTGCCGATGTGGAGCAGCTACCTCGATCCGCAGACCCGGGCCGGACGGCTGCGCAGCGACTGGTATGCGCTGGCGGACAAGCCGGCGGACGGCCAGATCGTGGTGGCCACCGCCGCCCAGCCGCGCGGGCCGTCCTCGGTCAGCCTCGACTACGGCGTGAACACCCCGGACGGGGTGAAGGTGCTGCGCAGCCAGTTCGCGCTGCCGCCCGGCGCGGGCAGCGGATCCTGGAACGACACCCGGATCAACCTGCGCGATCTGCCGCCGCAGACCACCTCGGTGCGCATCGACATCGTGGACAACGACCTCACCCAGGACGGCTGGATCGCCGCGTCCGCACCCCGCGTGCCGACCTTCACCACGCTCACCGACAAACTGGCCGGGAAATCGGTCTACATCGACTGGCCGGCTTCCTTCGTCTACCCCTGCGCCAACCCGGTCACCTCGCACGACGGCATCTCCGAGGTGCCCGACTACCGGATCAGCTCCGGTCGCCTGGCCGAGGAGTCGGGCTGGGCCTCCAGCACGAACGGCGGCCCCAACGGGTGGCTGGAGGAACTCGCGGACGAACCCGAGGTGCCCAGCTACCTGATCGGCCAGCCGAGCCAGTCCTGGGGCCAGCTCAAGCAGATCGAGCCGTTCACCACCGGGGTGGCCCCCACCGTCCGGCACGGCGAGAAGACCGTCTGGGGCTGGTGGTCCCCCGGCCCCGGCCCCTCCCAGCCGAACGGCAAGGACGCCACCCGCTGAGCGTCACCCCGGCCGTAAAGCTGTGAAGGGTCCCTTCACGGACGCCAAGTCCGTGAAGGGACCCTTCACAGCCCTTGCCCGGAAGCTCAGGCGTAGCTGCGCGGGGTCCAGACGGTGGGCGCGCCGTCCGGCCCGGTCTCGATCACCGTCTTCGACGAGCCCACGATCAGCAGGCATCGCATGTCCACAGTGGAGGGATCGAGTTCGCCGAGCGTGGTCACCCGCACGTCCTCCTCCGGACCGCCGACGTCCCGGGCCACCACCACCGGCGTGCCCGGAGAACGGTGCCGCAGCAGCACTTCCCGCGCGGATTCGAGCTGGGTGACCCGCGTCCGCGACGCCGGGTTGTACAGCGCCAGCACCAGATCCGCGGCACCCGCCGCGTCGAGACGGCGTTCGATGATCTCCCACGACTTGAGCCGGTCCGAAAGGGACAGAACGCAGTAGTCGTGCCCCAGGGGCGCGCCCACCCGGGACGCCGCCGCCTGCGCGGCAGTCACCCCCGGTACCACGCGCACCCGCACACCTTTGCCATGACCGGCCGAAACCTGTTCCAGCACTGCCGAAGCCATCGCGAACACCCCCGGATCCCCGGAAGAGACCACGGCCACCCGCGCACCCGAGGAGGCCAGTTCCAGCGCCGCCGCCGCACGATCGGCCTCGACCCGGTTGCCCGACGCATGCCGCTGCTGCCCCGCCCGCTGCGGCACTCGCGCGACGTACGGGCCGTAGCCCACGACGTGGTCAGCCGCCGCCAGCTCCGCCGACGCCTCGGGAGTAAGCCATTCCGGCCCGGCCGGCCCCAGCCCCACCACCACGACCTCGCCACCTTCGGCGTCCACAGTGGACGACTCCGGTACACCGTCCACTCGGGACCGATAGGCCGGGCTGGGCACCAGGGCCAGCGAGAAGTACGGCACGGTCTCGGGATCCACCTCGGCCAGCGGCTCGACCCGCTGCTGCCCCCAAGTGGCCCGCTCCACGTACCAGGCGTCGTCCAATTTCCCGGATTCGGCCAGCGCCTCCCGCACCGAACCGAACGTCCGGCCCAGCTTCAGCACCGCCGCCGCGTCCGTGTCCGCCAGGCGCCGGGCCAGCTCCGGCGCGGGCAGGGTGCCCGGCAGCACCGTCAGCACCTCGTCACGCTGCACCAACGGCCGCCCCAGCACCGACGAAGCCGCGCTCACCGACGTCACGCCGGGCACGACCTCGGTCTCGAACCGGCCCGCGAGCCGCTCGTGCATGTACATGTAGGAGCCGTAGAAGAACGGATCTCCTTCGCACAGCAGCACCACATCGCGCCCGGCGTCGAGGTGCTCGGCGAGCCGCTTCGCGCTCAGCTCGTAGAAGTCGGAGATCGCCCCCTCGTACCCGCCGGGGTGATCGGTCGTCTCGGTCGTCACGGGGTAGACGAGCCGCTCCTCGACCTGCCCCTCCCGCAGGTACGGCTCGGCCACCGACCGCGCGATGCTGCGCCCGTGCCGCGCGCAGTGGTAGGCGATCACGTCCGCCTCGCCGATCAGCCGCGCCGCCTTCACCGTCATCAGTTCCGGGTCGCCGGGACCAAGCCCGACGCCGTACAACCGCCCGCTCATTCGACCGCACTCGCAATCGCGTTGATCGCGCCGACCGCCAGCGCGCTGCCCCCACGCCGGCCCTGAACCACCAGGTACGGCGCGGGTGCCCGCTCGATCAGCTCCACTTTGGACTCCGCGGCACCGACGAAACCGACCGGCACGCCGATGATCGCGGCCGGGGCGCCGACCCCTTCGGCCAGCAGCTCCAGCAGCCGGAACAACGCGGTGGGCGCGTTGCCGATGGCCACCACCGAACCGGGCAGCCGATCGCGCCACAGCTCCAGCGCGGCCGCGGACCGGGTGGTGCCCATCCGCTCGGCCAGCTCCGGCACGCTCGGGTCGTCCAGCGTGCACACGATCTCGTTCGCCGCGGGCAGCCGCTTGCGCGTGATCCCGCTGGCGATCATCTTGGCGTCGCACAGGATCGGCGCCCCGGCTTCGAGCGCCGCGCGACCCGACTCGACCACGTCGAGCGAATAGCGCAGGTCCTCGACCAGGTCGACCATCCCGCAGGTGTGGATCATCCGCACCGCGACCCCGGCCACGTCGCCGGGCAGAATCGCCAGGTCGGCCTCTTCACGGATGGTGGCGAACGAATGCCGGTAGATCTCGGCCCCGTCCCGCAGGTAGTCGATCACGCAAGTACCTTTCTCGCCAGCGCATCCGCCAGACCGGACGCCGGGGTCCATTGCCCGTCGACACGGTAGCCGCCGCCCTCGGCGACGACGTCGTGGTGTGCCCCGGAAGGCCGGCCGCACCGCCGCGCGCATCCCGAAACGTGCACGCGGGCGCCACGCGGCGTCACGGTCCGCGCGTCGGCCCGGACATCCGCGAGCGACTTCGCGCACCCCGGCGCACCGATGCAGGCAGTGATCTCGGCCGTCGCCGGATCCGTCGACAGCCCCGCTTCGTGGAGCCGCTCGACCTCGGCCCCGCCCGGCAGCAGCACCGAACGCCACGGCGTGACCACTGCGTCACCGAATTCCGCGAGTACCCGCAGCTGAGCCGCGGTCACCAGCCCGAATCGCGGTGCGACACCCACCGCCTGCCCGATCCGGCCGACCGTCGGATCAACCCGGCACGAACGCACTTCCGGCGCCGCCCGCGGCCCGTCCGGCAGGACCACGGAGGGATCGTCCAGCTCGCCGATCCGCCACGCCGGACCTCGCACTCGCGCAAACGCTTCCGCCACCGTCACCAGCGCGGACACCGCTTCCGCCCGCGAGACCGCCAGCCCCGAATCGAGGCCCGCCAGCAGCACCGCCCCGGACGACGGCGTGACCGCGCGCCAGCACACGTCCGCGCCCTCCCCGGCGATGTCGCCCCGGCCGTCGTCGAACGCGAAGAGAAACCGCCCGGGCAGCTCCGCGAGGGCAGGCCGCGCGCAGAGTTCGCGGTCAAGCTCCGCCGCCAGGCCACGGACGTCGGCCACTCCGCCGTGAATTCCGCTGAGCGGCGAGGCCAGCACATTGCGGACACGTTCGTGCGCAGGCGCAGGCAGCAGCCCCGCCTCGGCGAGCCGACCAGCCAGGCCGGCGAGCCGGACCCCGCGCAGCTGGACGTTCCCGCGCGAGGTCAGGTGCACGTCGCCGTCGCCGAAGTCTTCCGCGCACGCAGCCAGCGCCCGCAGCTGCGCCGCCGGCACCACGCCACCGGGCAGCCGCACCCGGGCCAGCGGGCCGTCCGCCGCATCATGGGTGGCGAAAACCCCCGGACAAGCGTCCGCACGCACTCGCGACATGGCGCTCACTCTAACCCGACCAGGGTTCCGGCAAAGTCGGTGTAGAGGTCCGTGAAGGGACCCTTCACGGACTCTGAGTCTGTGAAGGGTCCCTTCACGGACCCGAAACCGGGCCGGCGCACGCCACG